>JAFOFM010000037.1 GCA_017387265.1 Peptococcaceae bacterium
CCTGCTGATGCCAGGTTACCAGACTGAACATCATGCCGAATGTAGTCCGGCACTGCTCCGCCACACTGGTGTGGCCATAACTCATAACCCGTTTTGTTACGCCTTTTGCTTTTTCCGCTGCTTCCGCGCCCCAGCTTTCTAACACTTCAGATGGCGCCTCTGCTCTGGTACTGGTTAAGGAACCCAGCCCGGCTTTTAATTCCGGCTCGTTAAATGTGCGAAGCAGCTGAACCGGCTCTTCCGGTGTGATTTTATCCAGATCATTCTGATAATACTGCTTCAGAATATCCTGATTTTCAAAAGAAAAGGCCTGTGTATCCAGCCATGTACCTAAGGTTTCCGGCAGAACTTCCAGCAATGCCTTGCGGATATCATCAAACATCAGCGCATCTTCCGGCCGCTTCATCATGCGAAACCAGTCCAGCAGTTTATCCCCAGTTGTAGCCACGCTTAAATTGGTTTTTACCGCCAGCGGCAGAATGTAACGGGCATCTTCCACTGGAATTCCGTAACGATAATGCTCCCGTTTCGGACGGCCTTTAAAAGCT
This sequence comes from Peptococcaceae bacterium, assembly GCA_017387265.1. Classification (GTDB taxonomy): domain Bacteria; phylum Bacillota; class Peptococcia; order Peptococcales; family Peptococcaceae; genus UBA7185. The sequence continues at coordinate 549 of JAFOFM010000037.1, forward strand.
TCTTTTAGCTGAGACATTTCTTCATATAATGCAAAGACTTTTGCAATCAGTGCCTCCGCTTTTGCGCGGTCATCTTCACCCAGTTCCGGCAGTGTATAGCCATCACGGCTCATGGTTACATAGCGCTGGCTCTGCTGCACATAAGAATCTTTCCGCTCGCAGATCATGGTACTCTGCCAGCGGTTAATACCTTCCAGTACAAAAGAAAGATTGCAGGTTTTCAGCAGTTCCAGCAGTGTATCGCAATTTGTATCCGGATGCTGCTTCAGCAACGCTTCCACAAAAAGCAGATCGGCTCCCTCATAATTAGTGAGCTGCATTGCGCACAACCTCCTCAATCTGGTTTAACAGCCAGTTTAAACGTTCTTTATCCTGTTTTAAATACAGATATCCCACCAGGGCTTCCAGCCCGGTACTTTTGCGGTAGGTCTGCACATCGGCATTTTTCGGCACAATCCCTTTTGCATTGCGGCCTCTGCGTGCCACGCTCTGCTCGATTTCGGTCAGTTCCGGTTCGATTTTCATTAATAATGCCGCCTGTGTATTATTGTTTACACGTTTTACAGCCAGATAGTGCAGATTATGCGCTTTTACACTCTGCTTTAAAATCTGCTCCCGCACATATAATTCATAAACTGCATCGCCTACATAGGCTAATGTCAAACCCGGTAACTCCGCCGGATTTCCTTCGTATGTAATGTCCAGCATCGGAAATCGCCTCTTTTGTATTTCAAATATTTAAATATCCTGTCATATCAGTTCAGATAACTTAAAAATTAATTATACCATATTTATTCTCTTTGCCATAGCTTTTTCCCTTGCATTTTTCTGGAAAACTGCAAACCGCTACATAAAAACAGATAAAAAAGGGGGAGGCCAAACTGGCCTCCCTGTTTATACTTATACTAGATTAGTTTTTTTCGAAATACTCTTTTGTCAGTTTTACTACGATGCCACTTAAGCCAACCAGACCGATTAAGTTAGGGATTGCCATTAAGCCGTTCAGAGTATCGGCAATGTCCCAAACCAGTGTCAGGCTGCCTACTGCGCCGAATACAGTCATAACAACGAAAGCCAGACGATAAGCCAGTTTTACGCCGCCAACTGCAGCTGTGCCTTTGAACAGATACTCGATTGCTTTTTCACCATAGTAGGACCAGCCCAGAATGGTGGAGAATGCGAACAGAATAGTTGCGATAGTAATCATCCATTCACCCATTGCACCGGTAGAGTTCCCGAATGCAGCGATGGTTAATGCAGTACCCTGCAGGTCGGAGCTCCACATACCGGAAGATACTACAACCAGACCAGTGATGGTACAGATAATGAATGTATCGAAGAATACTTCAAACGCGCCCCAGAAAGCCTGTTTTACAGGGCTGTCGGTATTCGCAGCAGCGTGAGCGATAGGAGCACTACCTAAACCAGCTTCGTTGGAGAATACGCCGCGGGCAAAACCGTAACGGATTGCTAACATCATGGTGTAACCAAATGCACCACCAACAGCAGCTTCTGGATTAAATGCACACCAGAAAATCAGTTTGAATGCTTCTGGCAGCTGAGCAAAGTTCATAGCTAATGTTACAACACCCAGAATTACATAGAACAGACCCATGAATGGAACCAGTTTTTCTGTAACCTGTGCGATACGACCGATACCACCTAAGATTACGCAAGCTACTGCAACTGCAGTTACAACACCGATAACCAGTGGACTGATACCGGTAACCTGATTTACAGCGTTTGCAATGGAGTTAGACTGTGCAATGTTACCGATCCCGAAAGAAGCTACCGCTGCAAATACTGCAAAGATAACAGCCAGCCATTTCCAGCCTAAACCTTTTTCGATGTAGTACATCGGACCGCCAACCCATTCGTTTAATTCATTTTTTTCACGGAATTTAACAGCCAGCAGAACTTCGGCATATTTTGTCATCATACCGAAGAAAGCACTTACCCACATCCAGAATACAGCACCAGGACCCCCGACGGTAATCGCTGTTGCTACACCAGTAATATTACCGGTACCTACTGTGGATGCCAGCGCAGTTGCTACTGCCTGGAACGGTGTTACACCGGATTCGCCTTTTTTGTGAGCATCCGGGCCGAATAAACTGCCGGCAGTGTGTTTCATAACTGTGCCGAATTTGCGGATCTGAATCAGGAATCCAGAACGTAATGTTAACAGAATCCCGGTACCAATTAACAGCAGCAGCATAGGCGGGCCCCATACAATACCGTTTACGGTGCTGTTAATACTCATAATTGTTTCTAACATAAAACCTTATCCCCCTCTTGACGTGTACCCCTCTCAAAGATACTTGTCTTTTTCTTGTGGATTATAATACTATGCTATTGCGAAAAATGCAACCCCTTTTTTAATAAATTCCATTAATGCTATCTATCCTAGCCAAATTAGTATATACAATATTCGCATATATGTGAAAAAATGCAGCCAGATTTCACTCCGACTGCACATAATTGACGTATCAATATTCTGTTAAAAAACCGCTAAATCACCATGCCGCCATTCACGCCGATAATCTGACCGGTAATAAACCCAGCCTCTTTCCGGGCAAGAAAATAAATCATGTTAGCGATATCTTCTGTTTCGCCCAGTTTTTCCAGCGGTGTTTCTTCTTTTAATGCTTCCAGTGTTTCCGCATCAAACATACGGGTATTCATTTCCGTTAAAATAACGCCTGGCGCTACACAGTTCACCCGGATACCGGATGGCCCCACTTCTTTGGCAAGAGCCTGTGTCATGGCCTGCAGCGCACCTTTTGCCGCAGAATAATGCACTTCACAGGAACCGCCAACCTGCCCCCACATAGAAGACACATTAATAATGCTGCCCTGTTTTTTGTAAATCATGC
>JAFOFM010000038.1 GCA_017387265.1 Peptococcaceae bacterium
AATATACTTTACCTTTGCTCATCGGGTCAGCTCCATTCTGATTTCTTCTAAAATTGCTTTACCGCCCAGTTCAGAGAGACGGTTTGCCAGGGTTTCACCTAAGCTTTCACACTGTTCTGCAGTTCCGGTAATAGACTCACGAATAATGGTTTTGCCATCTAAAGAGCCAACCATACCTTCCAGAACAACGGTATCTTCGTTTAATTCTGCATATGCGCCGATTGGAATCTGACAGCCGCCTTCTAACGAACGTAACAGTGCACGTTCTGCTTTTACGCAGATTTCTGCAGTTCTGTCATTTACCAGCTGCACCAGGGCGATGATTTCCTCATCATTTTCACGGGTTTCTACACCGATTACACCCTGGCTTACTGCAGGCAGACAGATATCATAGCTTAATTCCTCTTTGATATCGCCGAACATTTCCAGACGTTCCAGCCCTGCCGCTGCTAAAATAATACCATCGAAGTTTTCTTCACGCATTTTGCGCATACGAGTCTGCACATTGCCGCGCAGATCATGAATATCTAAATCAGGACGGGCATGTAACAGCTGCGCTCTGCGGCGTAAGCTGCTGGTGCCCACTTTTGCCCCTTCCGGCAGTTCCATAAAGGAGTTGTATTTATCAGACACAAATGCGTCTGCCGGGTTGTGGCGTTTTAACATGGAAGAAATCTGCAGGCCTTCCGGTAAAGCAGTCGGCATATCTTTCATGCTGTGTACTGCAAAATCGATTTCTCCTGCTAACAGACCAACTTCCAGTTCTTTTGTAAATAAGCCTTTGTCGCCGATTTTTGCCAGCGCCACATCTAAAATTTTATCGCCTTTTGTTTTCAGCGAAATGATTTCGAATTCGTATTCGTCGGTTACTTTTTTCAGTTCATCCACTACAAACTGTGTCTGCCACATCGCTAAGATACTGTCGCGTGTACCAACTTTCACCACTTTTTTACTCATCCTGCTTCACCTCATTTTCTTGCCCATCCAGCTCCGAGAGCCCGAATAAATCATGAATTGCCCGCATATAGCAGTCAATGCGGTCTTCATGATGCCCTGCCAGATCACGCAGATTATACATTGGTTTATGCAGCCACTGGCTTACAATGGAGTGAGCCAGCTGCTCAATAATTTTCTTTTCCCGTGGAGTTACATTGTCGATACGGCGCAATGCTTTTTCCACTTCTTTTTTCTTGATTGTTTCTGCCTGTGCCCGTAATTTTACAATAGTCGGCACTACCAGCAGAGAATCCAGCCAGAAGAAGAAATTCTCCAGCTCTTCATCTACAATGCGGCGCGCTTTTACAGCCTCTTTCTGACGGCCTTCCAGGTTCTGCGCCACAACATTCTGCATATCGTCAATATCGTGCAGGAATACATTGTCCAGCTCTGCCACTGCAGGATCAATATCACGAGGAACCGCAATGTCAATAAACAGCAGGGGTTTATTACGCTGGCCAACCAGCCGCTCGATATCTTTTTTCTCGATAATATATTTTGGCGATGCGGTACAGCTGATAACAATATCGGCACTGTCCAGATATGCGCCAAAATGGTCTAAACGGATCGCTTTGCCGCCGAATTCATCTGCTAAACGCTGTGCGCGGTCAAAGGTACGGTTTGCTACAATAACACCGCTGATCCCGTTGCTTACTAAATGACGGGCTGCCAGTTCACTGGTGTCCCCTGCCCCTACGATTAAAACCGTTTTGTTTTCCAGAGTACCCAGTTCCTGTTTTGCCAGTTCCACCGCAGCAGAACTTACAGAAACCGCCTGGCGGTCAATATAGGTTTCGGTACGAACCCGTTTGCCTAATGTAAGCGCATTCATTAAAAGTGTATTTAAAATATTGCTGGATAAACCAAACTCCAGTGCATAGTTATAGGCATCCTGCACCTGTCCCTGAATCTGGCTTTCGCCTAAAATCATGGAATCCAGACCCGCAGCTACCGTAAATAAATGTTCTACGGCTTCCCGTTCGGTCATTACATACATATGCTCTTTTAACAGATCCACCGAACATTCGCTGTATGCACTGATAAAGTGCATCATCGAATCAATTGCGGTGGTATCATCTGCACCGTCCAGATAAAACTCGGTACGGTTGCAGGTGGATAAAATCGCAATGCCATCCACGCCATTCAGTTTCTGCAGATCTTCTGCATGCTTCTGGATATTGCTTTTCGACATGGATACTTTTTCGCGGATTTCTACCGTCGCACTTTTATAGTTTAATCCAAGTAAGATGATAGACATAATTTCACCCTTTTTTGAACTTCCTCTTTTGTCTCTTGTTTTAACAGTTCCGGCAGTTCCATACTGGCTACCGACTGTAAAAATCTGCGCCGTTTCGAGGCATCTCCTATCGTGCGCAGAGCCTCTTCACGCGCTTCTTCTAATATTTCAAGCATAGTGCCGTATTCCGGCCCATACTGTAATTCTAAATCTTCACGGACTTTTTTGGAGACTGCAGGGCTGATGCCGCTTGTAGATACCGCCAGCATAAAATCTCCCCGCTGCACCATCGCATTTACCGTAAAGCTGCTTTCCTGCAGACTGTCCACCACATTCACCAGCACCTGATGTTCCTCGCACCATTCATATACGGCATGATTCACATCCCGGCTGTCGGTGGCAGCAATCACTAAAAAGCTTCCTTTCAGCATGCCGTCTCTGTACATGCTGTTGCGCCACACAAACTGCTCCTGTATGGCAATAAGCTCCTCATCCAGCACAGGGCTGATTACCGTTACCTCTGCGCCCTGCTCCAGCAGCGATTTTACTTTGCGCACGGCTACCGAACCGCCGCCTACTACAGTACAGAATTTTCCTGCAAGCTTTAAGGTTACCGGATACATACTGGTCATTTCTAAAAAGCCCTCTCCCGTAAAAATTTTACGCCGCTCATCAGCTGTTTTTTCAGCTTGGCGTCAGGTAACTGTTCAATATATACGACAGCCTGTGCCAGATACCCTTCTCCATAGACATCTGCCTCTGCAAGGCCGCCCTGATCTTTTATAATCGCAATGGCGCGATTCACTTCATTCTGTCCGCCCGGGAACCGGTTTTCAATCGCGGAAATCAGTTCATCCCGCTCTGCAAACTCTTTCTGTAATACCAGAATAGTAGGCAGAGTCATAATGCCATGAGCCAGGTCACTGCCTGCCGGTTTGCCCAGTTTTTTGGAATCGCGGCTCATATCCAGAATATCGTCCTGAATCTGAAACTCCATACCGAGATTATACCCGATCTGGTAAAAAGTATTGATATCTTCTTCCGGTGCGCCGCAGGCAACCGCCGCAGCCTGACAGCTGCTTGCCATTAAAATCGCTGTTTTGCGATCGATACGGTATTTATAATCATCAATGGTCTGGTTTACATCAAAAGTAGAACGCAGCTGCTCTACCTCACCCAGACTCATCTCAATACTTAACTCGGCCATAATCTGCAGAAGCCGTGTGCTGTTTGGCAGTGTGCGGATAATGTCAATGGCTTTCATCAGCACATAATCGCCTACATGCACGGCATAGCGATTGCCTTTTTCCGCATTGACAGTCGCCTGTCCTCTGCGGGTATCCGCCTGATCCACTACATCATCATGAATCAGCGATGCCATATGCACCATTTCCAGCGCTGCCGCTAATGGAATAATCTCTTTTTCTTTCCCGTACATACCGGCTGTCATAATCGCCAGTGCCGGACGTACTCGTTTTCCGCCTGCATGAAGGGTCTTCAGCGCCTTTTCCCGGATGGCTGCATGTTCAAAATGCAGAGCCTGTTCCAGGTAAGCTTCTACTTCACGCAGCCGCTCTTTCATGCCATGTATTTCTAAAATTTTTAACATTGTAATATCCCCTAGAACATTTCTGCCTGCAATCTGCTATCCAGTTCCGCCAGCGCAGTAATGCGCTCCCCATACAGAAGCGGCCACTGTTACTGCAGATAAATTTCTGCCGCATTCTGCAGGCTCTGCCCGTCGCTAATGCCATCTCCTGCCAGTATTTCGATAGCCTGTGCCACTGTTTTTGCAAGAAGCATCCGGTAACTCTCATCGGGATCATCACCAGCTTCTAAACAGTCAACTGCATGGCTGTTTAATGCTTTCATATAGTCCAGATACACAGGCAGACAGTTTTCTTTTTCACACTCTGCCAGTGTACGGTAAAAGCGTCCTAAAAACAGATCGCCCAGTAAAATCGGCATCTATGCAGAACTGCGGAAACCGGCATCCTCCAGTGTACCTTCTTTCACCGAACTATGTACTTTTGCATACAGATACACTAACTCGGAAATCCGCCCGATTTCCTGCGCATCTTTTACAGGAACACCAGCAATCCGCCCGAGATATGCCGCCAGTTTCGGGAACACAACAAACTCTCCGTAATGAAATTCCTGATCCAGCAGATCAAATATGGTTATATCCTTAACACGCAGTGCCGGAATTACATTCTGCAAACAAATCACCTCAAATTCTCCAACCTGTTACCAGTTCGCTTTTTCGCGTCAATTCTCTGAATAATCATTTTATTTTACCACATTTGCATGCAAAAAAACAGAATGATATCGCTGGAATTGATGAAAAAACCTATAAAATTTCACAGTTATCTATATTATCGCAGAAAAAACAGCCTGTCGCAACGCTTTTCCTGAGATTCATACACTTTTTCACAATCTTTGCAACAAAATATTTTATAGAATAAATTTCAATGTTACATCGAAATGCACTTCGAGCAATTTGGTTACATTTCGACTTATTTTTCTAAAACTATTTAAAATTTTATTACAAAAAATCTTTCTTTTTCTTCTAATATGCGTTATACTGTCTTTGAGAGAAATACATTCTTCAGAACTGTTTCCACTTCTTAATACATCCGTGGAAACAAATTGCTATGAAGAATGGAGGGATTTATTATGAGTTTTACAATTACAATGGAAACGGTATCGCTTTTAATTACTGTTCTGCTTTTTCTGTTTCATTTTGATCTGCAGAACCGTAATAAACAGTATTACCTGTTCAGCGCATGCCTCGCGGCATCAGCAGTTTCCATCTCTATGGACATTCTGACTGCGCTCATCCTGAACGGCTCCATTGAAATTACATACAGCTTAAATTACGCGTTAAATATGATCTGCTTCTTTGTTCAGCATCTGAGTTTCTCACTGATGGTTATTTACTGCTTCTATCTGATGTTTGAACACATTGCAGATAAGCACTGCTATAACATTGCAACGCGAATTGTTCAGCTGTTCTGTATTGTTCTGGAGCTGATGCTTCTTACCAATCCATGGACGGACTGGTTCTTCTACTTTGAAAATGCACAAAATACACTGTATATGCGTGGTCCCTTCAATAAGCTTGCCTACCTGTTCCTGCTGGTTGAGATCTGCATGATCTGCGCCTGCTACTACCGGAATCGTACAGTTGTCAGTCGTGCCATGCGTAAACTGATTCGTGTTGCACCGCCAATGGTTCTGGCACTGGCCTCTATGCAGCTTATGTTTGAAGATACACTGCTTTCGGGGACAATGGAATCGCTGGTAAATCTGCTGTTTTACATCTCGTTTCAGAATAACCGCGTAGGTCTGGACTCACTGACCGAACTTCCAAACCGCAACACCTTTATTCAGGAGCTTGCAGTAAAGACAAAAAAAGAAACACGACTGCATCTGATTCTGCTCCATCTTACAGAAATGGAGAATATCAATCAGAAATACGGCACCTATCAGGGTGATACTCTGCTCTATCAGGTATCTCGCTATCTTGATCAGATTCTGCCCCATTATCAGGCATTCCGATTTGGCAATACCCGCTTCCTGCTGATGGGTAGCGTTCAGAAGGAAGACGCAGCACATGCATATATGGACGAAATTCTGAAACGTTTCCAGAAACCGTGGGACGCTGTAGAAAAAGACTGTTACTGCCCGGTACACTGTGCTCATATGTTTACTGTACCGGTTCCAGATGATGAAAACCGCATTATTGATCAGCTTGAATACACCCTGTCACAGATTGGGGACAAGCCGTTCAGCCATACTGTTTTTTTTGATGATGCACTGCAGCGCCAGTACGAACGGCGCACTTATGTACTGAATCAGATTCAGCATGCACTGGATACCGAATCGTTTCAGCTTTATTTTCAGCCGATTTATCACTGCCGCAAACAGAAATTCACTTCCGCGGAAACACTGCTTCGCCTGTTTGATGAAAACGGCACACCGATTTCTCCTGCTGAATTTATTCCGCTGGCGGAACAGAACGGCTATATCGACGCAATCAGCTGGCAGCTGTTAGAAAAAGTCTCTACCTTCCTCTCGCGTCATCCTGATCTTCCTTTGCAAACCGTGTCTATCAACATGGCAATGCAGCAGATAACAGACCGCACATTCTGGAATCGTATCCATGGCGCACAGGAAGCCTACGGTTTTTCGCTGGATAAACTGCGTATCGAAATCACGGAACGAACTGTTAGCGAAAACCCGGTACTGGTTCATAAAATTATGAACTATCTTGCAGAAAAAGGCCTGCGTTTTTATCTGGACGATTTCGGGATCGGTTACTCCAACCTGTATAATATGATGAACCTTCCTTTTGAAACGGTTAAACTGGATGCCAGTCTTCTGCAGGATATTGCTGAAAACGAAACCCGGTATCGTGTTATGGAGCCGCTGATTCAAATGCTGCATCAGGCCGGTGCCATGGTTGTGGCCGAAGGTCTTGAAACTATCCAGCAGGTAGAAAAAGCACATCGTTTAGATGTCGATTGCATTCAGGGTTACTATTATGCAAAACCAATGCCGGAAGAGGAATTAATAAACTTCCTGCAGAATAATAAATAACAGAATCAAACACATACAAAACGCCCCTGCATCTACTTTCTGGAGTAAACGCAGGGGCGTTGATTTTTGCTAAAACAGCTTTGCTAAAACAGCTTCAATAAAATATCTATGGACGGCGAATGGTAAAGCTCAGAACAAAAGCAATCACAGCAAATACCAGCAGCATGGTAAACGGTGCCTGATAAGAGCCGCTCACCGCTAAAAGATAACTTGCCAGAGTTACCGCAAAGGAGGATAGAATCCCTTTTGTATTACCCAGACTGTATTTCAGAGCAAAATCTTTACTGCCGTAAAAAGTTCCGATAAAAGCAGAACTGATTGTCGGGATGGCTCCATAGGTAAAACCGGATAAACACAGCGTTGCGGCACCAAGAAGCAGACTCTGCTGCCATAAGGCTGCCAGCATCAGCGATGGTGCCAGAATATTGGCAATACTCACCAGAGTCATCGTAAAGCGCTGGCCTTTCCAGTCGTATAAAAGGCCGCTGATAATACGTCCCAGGCCGTTGCAGATGGATAATATCCCTACCAGCGTGGTGGCAAGAGCCGCCTGTGCGCCCAGAGTCAGTGCCAGTTCTCTTGAAAAATTAATCGCTGTGCTGCCAATACATCCGCCTAATGTGCCATAAAGATAAAAAAGCCAGTACGATGGTCTGCGAATGGTTTCGCCCACCGTATATTCCCGATATTCTACCGGTTTGCCTTTTATTTTTGCTTTTGGTGCAGGAAGGGGTGTTTCCCGGTCAGGACATCGCAGATAGAAGGCACAAAACAGCAGCACTGCTGCAATAGCGACACCTAAAAGCAGATAGGTACGCCGCCATCCAAAAGCTGGCATCGCAAACATACTGGATGCAATCTGCCCCAGAATCATCGTGCTGAAGCCAAAAAGCATCATCATAATGCCGGAACTGGTGCCTTTTTTATCCGGGAACCACGAATTGCCTGTGGCTAAAAGCACATTGTAGGCAATGCCCATGCCTCCTGCAGCCAGCACCGAGTAGCTGATATAAAGCAGCATAATCTGATGTGCCTGCAGTCCTGCTGTAATGGTATAGCCCGTAATCACCATAATTACCGATGCCATAAGCAGATAGCATACCGGTACATGGCGAAAATTGCAAAGCCCCGCAGTTAAACTGCCTGCACAAAAGCAACAGATACTAAGCGTATAACAGAGCGAAAGCTGCTGCTGGCTCCACCCGAATTCCTCGCCCAGCGGCGCTTTAAAAATAGACCATCCATAAATGACACCGATAAAAAACATCCCCATGGCGCATACAGACAGATATTTTCTGCGTTCCCGCAGGACATTCTGCTCTTCTGTTTCGTTTGCGGCGTGATTATTTTGTTTATACATACGGATTCACTTCCTGTTGTATTTACTGTCTTATTCATTATCTACAGTATACGCCTTTTCTTATCAGGCTGTAAATGCTGTTATGCAGAAACAGGCTTTCTATTCCATCTGACATACAAAAAACGTCCCCTGTTATTTATCACAAGGGACGTTTTTGTTTATTTATCTATTTGCTTAATCGCTTACAGTTTCCATTCTTTCTGATCGGTATGCAGTAAGTGATGTGCTTTTTCGGATAATGGAGCGCCTAAATAAGCTTTGTACAGCTCCAGAACTGCCGGATTCTCATGAGAGAAGCGCAGTGGATTGTTTGCATCCAGCGCATACAGTTTCTGACCGCGGCTTGCATAATATTCGCAGCCTTCATGAATTGGCTGACCGCCACCGCCGGCACATCCGCCAGGGCAGGCCATAATTTCTACAAAGTCATACTGCGCTTTGCCGGAACGAATCGCTTCGATTAATTTACGGGCATTGCCTAAAC
>JAFOFM010000039.1 GCA_017387265.1 Peptococcaceae bacterium
CAGTATGAACTGGACTGCGAGCCGGTATCGCTGCCGGGCGATGCAGCTACGGAAGCCATGCTGATGGACCTTTCCTTAAGCGAACTGGTGACCCGCTATCCGGTGCCTGACTGGACCATTACCGAAAATGCAGAACACGTGGTAACCATTTGCCGCAATGTGCGCGGGCTTTGTGAACAGCACCAGCATGTGTACCATTTTGGGATTAACGAGAGCGGGCAGTATCTTGCGGTTTATTTCGGCCCGAGTATAATTGGCAGCGATGGAGGCGCTTTTCTGGTAACGGATGTGCTGGTGAAAAATCTGAGTGACGAGCAGAGGCTGGAACTGGAGAATGGCGAATACGAATTTCATTCGCAGGATGAACTGATTGCCATGCTGGATAATTTCAGTGAATTGTAACAGATCTGTAAATACGGGAATGAATACAGAATTTTTTCTTGCATAATGAAAAAATGATGGTATGATAAGTTCATAGGGTAAAATCCATGACTTAGGAGGTTTTCAACATGTCAGTAAAACAGATTTCCGTATTTTTAGAAACCACCACCGATGGGCTGATGCAGTTCAGTAAAGTACTGCAGGAAAACAACATCGATATCCGTGCATTTTCGATTGCAGAAGCGCCGGATTTCAGTATTGCCCGGGTAATTGTAAACGATTTTGAAAGTACCAAAGATGCGCTGGGCAAAGCCGGCTATGTAACATCGGTTGCTACGGTTCTGGCAGTTGGGATTCCGGACCGTGCGGGCGGATTGTATGAGGTTTTAAACAGCTTTACCGATGCCGGTGTTAATGTAAAATATACCTATGCATTTACAAGCCGTGAAACCGGTATGGCCTGCCGCGCATTCCGCGTGGATGACGAGGCAAAAGCCATTGCCGCTCTGCAGACGAAAGAGTTCCTGATTATCAATCAGGAGGATTTACAGTGCGGTGAAGGGGCGGAAATCTGCCTGTAAACTGTCTATGTATTAAAATTAAATGTCAGCATAAAGAAAGACTGCTTTCGTAAGGATACGAAGGCAGTCTTTTTTGTGTTATTAATAAGCGCGTTTATAGATTTCCAGAACATCGGTCCAGTGCAGCGGAACAACGCCGTGAATGGTGTCGCCGCCTTTTGGCGCATTTTTTGCCATGGTTTCCAGCATATCTTCCGGAATATTCAGCTCATGCAGTGTCATTGGAATATTCAGCGATGCAAAGAATTCGCTTGTTTTGGCGATAGCTTCTCTGGCGGTTGCCCATTTATCAGCGGATCTGTCCAGATGCCATACATTCCAGCCGTATTCGGCAAACATCTGCACGGTGTCGTCGTTTAAAATATACTCCATCCATACTGGTGTCAGAATAGCAAGCCCTACGCCGTGAGTCACATCAAAGTAGGCGCTGAGGGCGTGTTCCATAGCATGTACACTCCATGGGGTAGCCTTGCCGTTTTTCAGAAGGCCGTTAATTGCCTGGCTGGATGCCCACATCAGATTGGCGCGGGCTTCGTAGTTTTCCGGTTCTTTTATGGCAATTGGTGCATAGTGAATACAGGTCTGTAAAATCCCTTCGGCCAGGCGGTTAATCAGATAAGCGCCATCGCCGAGTGTAAAGTAACTTTCAAATACGTGGCTCATAATATCGGCAGTGCCGGCTGCGGTCTGGCTTGCCGGAACACTATAGGTATACGTTGGGTCCAGAATCGAAAATTTTGGAATAAAGAGGTTGGAACCTACGCCGTATTTCAGATTCAGTTCGGTATTTGTAATAACTGCCATCGGGTCCATTTCCGAACCGGTTGCCGATAAGGTCAGGATAACCCCCAGAGGCAGTGCCGATGTGCAGAGTTTTGGATTTAAAACAATATCCCACGGGCTGCCGTCGTAGGCCACCGATCCGGCAATTACTTTTGCACAGTCAATACTGCTGCCGCCGCCTACAGCCAGAATCAGCTCGATATTGTGTTCCCGGCACAGCTCCACGCCGCGTACCACGGTGGTCAGATGCGGATTCGGCTCTACCCCGGCCAGTTCCCAGTGTTCAATCTGCTCTTCTGCAAAGATCTCCATAATCTGCTGATACAGCCCGTTGCGCTTGATGCTGCCGCCGCCGTATACCAGCAGGACACGTTTGCCAAACCGTTTCATCTGGCCGGCCAGCTGCGAAATCTGCCCTTCGCCGAAAAATAAATCCACGGGCATATGGTAATGGAAATTTTTCATAACAATCACTCCTCGTTATAACCTTATTACTGCTAGTATATCAGAAAAAAATCCTTCGTTCCACTTTAATTTTCCGATTCCCTCTTTCACGCTTTGCTGTATCGCACAATATACTATAGAAACTTTACATAAGGAAGTGAGAATCGATGAAAACAGAACCGCTGCTGGCATCAAATCATGTTTCTATGCGCTTTTTTCATCAGGAGGGCGTAGTGGAGGTGCTGGAAGATATTACGTTCGAACTGGAGCAGGGGGAAATTGCGGCGCTGTTAGGGCCATCAGGATGTGGTAAAAGCACCATTCTGAATATTCTATCCGGCCTACTGCAGCCAACCGGCGGCAGTGTGAGCCGAACCGGAAGCATTGGCTATATGTTTCAGCGAGATCATCTGCTGGAGTGGCGCACGATTTATGACAATGTGTGTATCGGGCTGGAAATTCAGAAGCTTCAGAAATCCGAAGAGCATCTGCAAAAGGTGGAGAGGCTGCTTCGCACCTATGATTTATGGGATTTCCGCAACCGTTATCCAACAGAATTATCCGGCGGTATGCGGCAGCGCGCAGCCCTGATTCGCACGCTGGCCGTTGACCCGGATATCCTTCTTCTGGATGAACCGTTTTCTGCACTGGACTCACAGACACGACTTATAGTTAGCGAAGATATTGCCCGTATTATTCAGCATGAGGAAAAAACAACACTCCTGGTGACCCATGATATCAGCGAAGCCATCAGCTTTGCCGATACCATTTATACGCTGAGCCACCGCCCGGCAAAAGTGAAAACCACCTACCGGGTAAACCTGACTACCGAAGAACCGCGCACACCGTTAAAATCGCGAAAAGCGCCGGAGTTTCAGCAATATTTTAACACCATCTGGGAGGAGATGATGCAGGATGACGACGACAGCACAACCCCATGAACATAGCCCCGCCCATTTAGCATGGCTGGAGCAGCATCGCAGGGAAAAACGTCAGATTCGTATCACACAGGTTCTGCTTCTGGTTTCTTTGCTGGCTTTGTGGGAACTGGCAGCGCGTATGAAATGGATAGATACCTTTCTGTTCAGCAGTCCATCGGCGATTGTGGATATTTTCCGGGTGTATTTTTTAAACGGCACCATCTGGGCACATATCGGCATTACCATGTGGGAAACCTTTGTGGGCTTTTTTATCGGCACCTTCTGCGGAATCGGCATTGCCATTCTGCTCTGGTGGTGGCCGATGCTCTCCCGCATTTTTGACCCGTTTCTGGTTGTATTGAATGCCCTTCCCAAAACAGCGCTGGCACCAATTGTAATTGTGTGGTTTGGAGCCGGGCTCACCGGGATTATCGCTGTGGCTGTTTCTATTTGTATTGTGGTAACCATTCTTTCTGCATACACCGATTTTCGCAGTGTAGATGCCGACAAAATACGCATGCTGGAAAGCTTCGGTGCTACCCGGGCGCAGATTCTCCGCAAACTGATTCTGCCGGCCAACCGGGATAATATGCTGAGCCTCGCCAAAATCAATATGGGGCTCTGTTTAATCGGCGTAATCGTCGGAGAGTTTCTGGTTTCCAGAAGCGGTATCGGGTACCTGATTGTTTACGGAAGTCAGGTGTTCCGTCTGGATTTAGTTATGATGGGCGTGGTGATTCTGGCTGTCTGTGCATGGATTTTAAACAGCCTGATTAACCTGCTGGAACGTCATATAAAAAAATCTTAGGAGGTATGATTGTGAAACAAATGAATCATGTAAAAAAACTGATGGCAGGGTTTTTATGTGCATCCATGGTACTGTTTGCCGGGTGCAGCAGTACAACGGCTGCGCAGCCTGAAGGCGGCGCGGAACAGCCGCTTCAAAAAGTAACGGTAGGCGAAGTTGCTCATTCGATTTTTTATGCACCGGGGTATGCGGCTATGAGCCTTGGCTATTTTGAGGAGGAAGGTCTGGAGGTGGATTTGATTAACCTGCAGGGTGCCGATAAAGTGATGTCGGCGCTGATTTCTGATGAAATTCAGGTAGGTTTAATGGGGCCGGAGGCATCGGTGTATGTTGCCAATCAGGAGCGGGAGGATTATGCCATTAACTTTGCCCAGCTGACCCAGCGTGATGGCAGTTTTCTGGTAGGTCGTGAACCTGTGGAGAATTTCTCGCTGGAGCAGTTAGGAGCAATGGAACGTGCTGAGATTATTGGCGGCCGTGCCGGCGGTATGCCCGAAATGACGCTGGAATATGTACTCAAAACCAACGGGCTGGATATTGGTGTGGATGATGAAAGTAAAACCGTAAATGTGCGCACCGATATTCAGTTTGCGGCTATGGGCGGTACCTTTGCCAGCGGCGAGGGGGATTTTGTCACATTATTTGAACCGACTGCCACCCAGTTTGAGCGCGAAGGCAAAGGTTATATTTTAACGGCCATCGGCGCCCACTCCGGCAACATTCCGTTTACCGCATACTCGGCTACGAAATCCTACATGGAAACCAATCCGGAGATTATTCAGAAATTTACCAATGCCGTGTATAAAGGGCAGCAGTTTGTAGCCAATAACAGTGCCGAGGATATCGCACCGCTTCTGCAGCCGTATTTTGAGGACATCGCGCCGGAAGATATGATTACCATCGTGCAGCGCTATAAAGATATCGAGGCGTGGGATACCAATCCGGTATTAGAGCCGGAGGCGCTGGAGAAATTAATGGACGTTATGGCATTAGCCGGTCAGCTGGAACAGCGCGCCGATTATAATAAAGTCGTGACCACTGAATTTGCCCGGAATGCCATTGAAAATGTAAAACTGACAGCAGAATAAAAACACACCCCGTCGCATGTTTCTCAATAAAGTGAACAAAGCGGCGGGGTGTTATATTATACGTGTTGATATAAAAACAAAGTTGCCCCGTCTCTGACCTAGCAAATCTTAGACGAGGCAACTCTTCGACGATTTTCGAGGGCAAGCCGTTTGGCTTTCTCTCTTTTCTATTTTTATTATAGCAAAACAAAAATATACGTCAAGTGAATTTTATTGGACAAGCGGCTGTATACATGCTGCGCTAAGCCTGTTTTTGTTTGGTTTTCAGCGGTTTTTGTGATAAACTATAAGTTAGATTATAATCCCATAGCAAAGGATGATGACGATGATTCAGAGAGAACGATTAATCCAGACATTTTTAGAGCTGGTACAGCTGGACTCGGAGAGTAAATTTGAGCGCCCGGTGGCGGATTACACTGCTGCAAAGCTGCGCGCGTTAGGATATGAGGTAAAAGAGGATAATGCCAATGCAAATACAGGCGGTAATGCAGGGAATATTATTGCGTACAAGCCGGGCAATGTGGAAGGCAAAACGGTAATGTTCTGCTCCCATATGGATACCGTTCCGCCGGGATGCGGCGTGAAACCGATTGTGGATGGCGATATTATCCGCACTGACGGCACTACTGTGCTGGGCGGCGATGATAAAGCCGGTATTGCGGCAATTTTAGAGGCTGTAACAGCTATTGAGGAACATAATATTGCCCACGGGCCGATTCAGGTGGTATTCACCATTTCCGAGGAAATCGGGCTGTTAGGCGCAAAATACATTGATTTAGAAGGTTTCCCGAAAACCGATGCAGCCTTCCTGTTTGACAGCGAAGGGATGCCAAGCGAAATCTGCATTGCATCCCCATATCATATTGATGTGACAGCCACCTTCCGCGGCAAAGCGGCACACGCAGGTCTGGAACCGGAAAAAGGCATCAATGCTATTGTAATGGCATCCAAAGCCATTGCGGCTATGACACTGGGCCGTCTGGATGCGGAATCCTGCGCAAATATAGGTATTATTGAGGGCGGCCGTGCGACGAATATTGTAACACCGGAAGCAACCATTTTTGGTGAGGCACGCAGCCTGAAAAAAGATCGTGTAGATGAAATTATCGCCGATATGGTGCGCTGCTGTGAAGAGGCTGCCAGTGAAATGGGCGGTACAGTGGATGTGCTGGTAG
>JAFOFM010000040.1 GCA_017387265.1 Peptococcaceae bacterium
AATGGATGGCAAAACGCAATTTATCTGCAGTGTTCAACTGTTTGATAAATGGTCGCAGTGTGGACTGGATATCGTACTTGGCTATAAAAAAGGCGAACTGTTTATTGACGAAATTGAATTCTGTGAAGATATTTATACAGAATGGATGTAATAACAAACCGGCTGTGGCGAAATCGTCACAGCCGGTTCTGCAGTATAGTTAGTTACTTGAATAATCTTTTTTTCGCAAAAATAAATCCGGCCAGCCAGAAGGGGATGGAAAACAGCAGCATGCTAAGCTGATTATCCCGGATGCTGATATAACCGGCTACGGCAAGAAAGCCGAACCAGAAGATAAAAAAGCCTGCGGCAAAGAGTCTGTCGCACAGCCGGGCAAAGTGGGGCATGTGCAAAAGCAGGGCGGCATATTTCACACACATGGCAATGCTGCAGATTACAAAGGGCATAAAAATAATTTTCGGGCTCGGTGTAATTATCATAAAATACAGCAGCAAAAGTGTGATAAAGATGGCGGAAATCAGTCTGGCGGTATAGAAACTCTGTTTCATAGTGTTATCTGCCCCAGTACTTCGCCGATTTTACCGTTTATGGCAAGGGCGGCTTTGCGATGATAGCTGGTGTCATCCAGGTTAATAACCACCAGTTTACTGCCGTGATAAAAGTCTAAAAAGCCGGCTGCGGGATATACGGTAAGGGAGGTGCCGCCGACGATTAATAAATCGGCTTCGCTGATGGCCTGTACGGTTTTTGTAATAACGGTTTCATCCAGCGGTTCTTCGTATAACACGACTTCCGGGCGGATGATGCCGCCGCATTGGCAGCGGGGGATGCCATCGGCATTTTTTACTGGTTCCAGATCGTATTTACAGCCGCATTTCATGCAGTAATTGCGATGAATGCTGCCGTGCAGTTCCAGCACGTTTTTACTGCCGGCCATCTGGTGAAGGCCGTCGATGTTCTGGGTAATTACGGCGGTAAGTTTGCCCGCTTCTTCTAATTCTGCCAGTGTTTTATGGGCAATGTTTGGTGCGGCGTTTAAGGTTGGCTGCACAATCTTATCCTGATAGAATTCAAAAAATTCGTCGGTATGGCCTAAAAAGAAGCTGCGGCTTAAAATGGTTTCGGGATTGTATTTGTATTTGAGATGATACAGGCCGTCTACGCCGCGAAAGTCTTTGATGCCGCTTTCGGTGGAAACACCGGCGCCGCCAAAGAATACAATACGGCTGCTTTCATCAATATATTGCTGTAAGGTCTGGATTGGGTTCATAATGATTCCTCCGTGGGTTAAAAAGTCATCCAATGGCTGAACTGCTGATTTTATTATAGCACAGAATATGTGTGCTGTGTTATACTGATTGCAGTTATGGAACGGAGGTGGCAGAATGGACGCAAAGCAGCGGGCAATCATACATATTGATATGGACGCCTTTTATGCGGCGGTTGAACAGCGGGATAATCCGGAACTTCAGGGAAAACCGGTTATTATAGGCGGCAGCGTGGAAAGCCGCGGTGTGGTTTCAACGGCATCGTACGAGGCGCGAACATACGGGGTGCATTCTGCCATGCCGATGGCAGAGGCGCACAGACTCTGCCCCAATGGTATTTATCTGCCGGTGGATATGCAGAAATACCGCCGGGTATCGCAGCAGATTATGGGTATTTTTCACCGGTTTACACCGGAGGTGGAGGCTATTTCGCTGGATGAGGCTTTTCTGGATGTAACTGCAAGCCAGCGGCTATTCGGCACGGCGGAGGAAATCGGCTATGCCATAAAAGGGCTGATTAAAACGGAGCTGCATCTGACGGCATCTGTCGGGCTGTCGTACAATAAATTTTTAGCCAAACTGGCGTCCGATATGGATAAACCGGATGGCTTTTATAAGATTGCGCCGGAGGAACTGGAAGCAAAGGTATGGCCGCTGCCGGTACGCCGTATGATGGGCGTGGGCGGCAAAACAGCACAGCTGCTGGAAGGCATGGGGGTACGTACCATCGGGCAGCTGGCAAACATGAATGCCGGGCTGCTGGAGCATATTCTGGGAAAACAGGGCCTTGTAATGCACGAAGTGGCAAACGGGATGGATAACCGTCCGGTCGAGCCGGTGCGCGAAAGCAAGTCGGTGGGGCGTGAAACCACGTTTCCGCAGGATATCGGGGAACAGTATGTACTGGAAACCATTCTGTTTACTCTGGCTGATGATGTGTGTCATACCCTTCGCACCAGCGGCCTGAAAGGAAAAACCATATCGATTAAAATACGTTATCCGGATTTTCGAAGCATTACCCGTGCGGTAACGCTGGATTCGTATACTGCCAGTTTTGAACCGGTATTTGATGCGGTGCAGCGGCTGATGCGGGATAACTACCAGGATGGAACGCCGGTGCGGCTGATTGGTGTTACCGTATCCAGCCTGAAAAAAGATGACGAGATTATCGAGCAGCCGGATCTGTTTGGAGATGACTCCAGAAAGGTCCGACAGCAGGAGCTGAATCGTGTTATGGATAAGATTAATGCCAGATACGGGGGCGATACCGTCCACCGCGCAAGAAAATTAACCGGACGGGATAAAAACGGGGAACTTTTTTAAAAAAACTGCGTCTATGAATTACCGGATAAAGGAGGAGCCGGCGTGGATGAAACAATACTGATTCAAAAAAGCCAGCGTGGTGATATGGATGCTTTTGAACAGCTGCTTTTGCGCTACGAAAAAAAGGTCTATACCATCGCGTATAAATATATGGGCAATGCGGAAGATGCCAGCGATCTGGCCCAGGAGGCACTGATCAAGGCGTACCAGTCCATTGGAACCTTTCGGGGGGAATCCTCCTTTGGCACATGGATTGGACGGATTACCGCCAATAAATGCCTGGATGAGCTTCGCAAACGTAAAAAGCTGCAGACGACTTCTCTGGATGAGGAACTGGAGCTGGAAGAAGGCAGTGTGCAAAAGGAAATTGTATCGGAACGGGATACGCCGGAGCAGCATACTATCCGGCAGGAAACGGTACATTATGTGCAGCAGAAACTGCAGCAGATGAAAGAGGAGTATCGCATGGTACTGGTGCTGCGGGAACTGGAAGGGCACAGTTACGAAGATATTGCCGATATGCTGAACTGTTCGCTTGGAACGGTAAAATCCCGCATCTCGCGGGCGAGGAATTATTTAAAAGAGCTGGTATTAGCTGACCAGCATAAAGAAGGGAGCCAGAACGGTGCCGGAAACACATAAAAACGGAAATGTCAGCGATGCTCAACTGGATGCACTGCTGGCTGAATGGGCAGAGGCCGAAATCGAGCCGCCTGCCGGATTTCATGAACAGACAATGAAACGGCTGCGGGCAGAAGTGCAGCCAGCGAAAAAGAATAATGTAATCTCGTTATTTGCAAAAAACAGACGGTGGACATCCATTGCTGCTGCGGCAGTGCTGATGCTGTTCTGTGTACCGGTGGTGCAGGGGCAGCTTGGCGGTGATGTAACCGGCAAGGTTCCGGATACCGAAGTGCAGCTGGAACAGAATGCCGATATTTCCCTTGCGCAGGCAGGGGCTGCCGTGAATGCAGATAATGACATGGCAGATACAAAAGAGGAGTCTCCTGCTGCGAACAAAACGGTGCGGAGTGCAGCAGTGGTGCCGGATGCAGTACAGAATACCGGTGAAACCGGCATTGCAGCAGCATCGTTAACAGCAGAAGAAGCGCAGCCAATGGCGGCAGCGTATTCACCGGAAACAGAAACCGCAAACATGCAGGGGCGTATGGCAGCTTACCCGGGCACTGAGGAAGAGGCAACTCTGGAACAGCTGCAGGAGGAACTGGCTGAATTAGAGGCTCAGCTGGCAGGTTATCAGGAGAAGCTTGCAGAATCGCCGGAGGATGTGAATCTGCAGGAACTGGTGGCCGAAACACAGAAAGCCATTGAGGAACTGCACGCAAAAATCGAGGACAGAAAAACACAGATAAAGGAATAAAGAAACGGGCAGCAGGCAGAGTAAACTCTGCCTGTTTTTTATTGCTGTTTATGATACGGTTTTATTATGCTGTTCCGTTATGTGTTCACTGGCCTGAAAAAGACAGTGTCCATTATTCGACAAAATGTTACAAATTAAGTCCGTTTACAAATGCTGTAAATCATGCTATAGTAACAGCAAGGAATAAAATGTAAGTACTTCAAGTTGTAAGCATAATGAGGAACGGGGTGGAACACGATGAACGAACAGACAATGATATGGTTTTTACAGAAAACAGCACGTCATGAACTTAGCCGGGAGGCTACCAGTGTGTGGATGGACTTTTACAGCCATCTGCAGAATCAGAACCGGGCCTGCAATCCCCGGATTCCGTTTGCCATGCTGCAGGAGGTATGCGATATCGGCGGGGATGCGCTGCGGATGGCCTGCGAAGAGTTAAAAGAAGCCGGTATGCTGCAGTTTGTGTTTGAAGACGGGCGGATACTCTGCCGCCTTACAGCCGGCAGACTGTATTCCGCATCCGGGATGCAGGCGGTATAAACACAAAAACTGCCGGATCATCAGGTCCGGCAGTTTTTTATGTCTGTTTGGATATCGGCTTAAACGGGAAACCGTTAAAAATCAGATTATAAATCGTATTTTTCGGCAATCTCTTTGCATGCCAGTACAATCTGTTCCATGTGTTCGGTGGTGAATACCAGAGAATTTTTCTGACCAACCATCATGCCGGCCGGTTTCAGTTTGCCTTCCCGGATGCGGGTTTCCATCCATTCCGCTACAAAGGCTGGGGCATAGCCGCTGGTGGTGAATTCGCCGTCTTCGGCTAAAATCAGCGGATAATCGTGCAGATACTGTTTTACCGTTGCTTTCGGGAACGCAAAACTGTACAGCAGATATTCCAGGTCGTACATCAGCCAGCTGAGCGGATCTTCATGCAGAGCAAAGTAGATTTTCTGCTCTACGATTTCACGAGCTACAGCGCGCACCCACTGTTCTGCCTGCGGAACGCCGCAGTTGCGGCAGATTTTAATTAACAGCGGGGAAAAATCGCCTTCTTCTACAATCTGAATTTCGTAGGTCCGGTCCACTTCCGGCTCTACCAGTTCGGATTCTTCTGCCAGGTTCTGTACAAAGGTGGCAAAATCCGGCGCCAGTGTGGTGATGGAATCATCCTCCATATTTACATAGGCAACCGAAGGTTCGCCGTCCGGGCCGCAGTAGCGGTAATCCAGCAGAATTAAATCAAAACCGCCGGAAGGACAGTCACAGATATATACCCCGTAGTCCGGATAATGCCAGGCATCTTTAAACAGTTTGTTGCCGGCAGCCCCGCACAGCGAGTTCATTTTTTTACGGCCGATGCTGAGAAACCCGGTAATTTCGATATATTCCTGTTCTTCGGCGTCCTCATCTGCCGGAAGGGCATAGCAGGTGGCATACGGTACGCCGCCGTTATGGTCTTTCATCAGGGCAATATAGGAGGCCGGCAGTTTGTAGCCGAGTTCATTCTCGATAGAAGCAATCAGGACATCATCCGGTGTTTCATCTACATACTCTGCCAGTGCCAGTTCATCGTCATCCCAGAACTCCGCTAAATCAATCTCTGGAAAATACTGCTGTACATCTGTTTTTGCAGTCATCATAATCATCCTTTCCTGTAACAATATACATTTCGCTCTCATCATATCATATTTTTAAGTCAGCCGAAAGCTATTTTTATAGGCGCAATTCTAGTAAAACCGGTACGGCTATGATATAATGGGACACAGATAAATTCAGTGAACCATAGAGGAGGAAATACACATGAATATTGGGCCAACAGAGCTGGTTGTGGTTCTGATCGTTGCACTGGTTGTTTTTGGTCCTGGCAAACTGCCGGAACTGGGACAGATGCTGGGCAAAGGGATTCGTGAATTTAAAGGGGCAATTAATAATATCGACGAAGATATTAAAAAAGACCTTGGCGATATTAAAAACGAAGTGCAGGAAGTGAAAGATGCGGTAGATATTCGCAGCACAATCACAGACCTGAAAAATGACGTAAAAGATGCGGTAAAAGCAGATTTAACCGCAAAAGATGCGGAAAAAACAGAAGCTGCACCGAAAGCAGAACAGACAGCAGAAGAAAAAGCAGAATAGAAATCAGAATAGAAATAACACTGCCTGCCGTATGATACAGGCAGGGCTATAGACAGAAGTTGGTGAAATTAGTAATGAGCGAGATGCAGGAAGAAACAAAAATGAATGAAAGCTATGCGCCGATGCTGGAGCATTTAGATGAGCTTCGCACCCGTATTGTACGGTGTGCGCTGGCCTTGCTGCTCGGCATGGTGGTGTGTTTTGCACTGTTTCAGCAGCAGCTGACTGAAATTGTTATGGGGCCGTTTATGGCGTTAGAACAGGATATGATTTATACCCAGTTTGCCGAAGGTTTCATGTTTCAGTTAAAAATTGCGCTGTTAGGCGGCGTGGTAATGGCAAGTCCGGTGATTGTCTGGCAGATTATGCGGTTTATTCTGCCGGCCTTATACAGCAATGAAAAACGGGTATTTTTATTAATGACCTTTTTTGGCATTCTGTTATTTGTAGGCGGTGTGTGCTTCGGCTATTTTCTGGTGCTGCAGCCGATTATGCAGACCCTGATTAAGCTGGCGGGTACCGACTTAACACCGATGATTACCGCAAATTCGTATATGTCCTTTGTACTGGGCTTTTTAATTCCGTTCGGGCTGGTATTTGAAATCCCGATGGTGGTGTATTTTCTGACTACTGTTGGCATTATCACACCGGATATGCTGACCAAAAACCGGAAATATGTGCTGCTGGTAGTATTAATTATTGCTGCTATGCTGACACCGCCGGATGTGGTAAGCCAGCTGTGTATGGCAGCCCCAATGCTGCTTCTGTATGAACTCGGGATTCAGATTTCGAAATTTGTGTATAAACGCAAGATGAAAAAAGAAGCAAAACTGGCGGCGAAAGAAGCCCGCAGACAGAATCGGGGATAACAGACACATAGACAGCATATTGTGAAGGCAGAATGTAATTGCAGTCGTATACAGATCGTATGCAAAATAGTATGCAGAGCAGCCATCGGGCTGCGGAATTCAAGGAGGTAGTTTTATGGGAGTATTAGTGAATGTAGGCAGCATCATGGGAAAAGAGATTCTGAATCTGGCAGACGGCACAATGATCGGGAAAGTCTGCGGTGTAGCCCTGACTCCAGACAACAAAGTAGCCGGCTTGAAAGTAAAATCCAAAAAAATTATGGGTACCGTAAATGTGGTTCCGTTTGAAAATGTAAAAGCATTTGGTGCAACCATCACTGTGAATGATGTAGATGGCACCGCCTGTGCCGATGTTCGCGATGCCTTTGGCAAAAATGTAATCACCGCTGACGGCAATATGCTGGGCCGTGTGGAAGAACTGGCATTTGATGCAGAAACCGGCGATATTGCAGAAATCGTGATTAAAGGCGAACTGATGGATACTATGCTGGGCGGCAGAGGCATTCTGCCTGGCGAAAAACTGGTAAGCATCGGCAAAGATGTTGTGATTGCTGCAGAAAATATCACTGCAGAAGATTTCCAGACACCGGCGGAAGAAGTTTACGGCGACTGGAAAGAATTAGATGAACTGCTGGAAGACATCGAAAAAGAAACCGAACAGGTTCTGTTTGAAGATGTAGACGATGATGATGCCGAGAAAAAAGTAGAAACCACACTGGAAGGTTTTGCAAAAACCATGGAAGAAACCTTCAAAAAACTGAAAGACGAAGTGACCAGCGAAGGCTTTAAAGACCAGACCAATCAGGCCATTGACCGTTTCAGTGCAGAAGCAAAAAATCTGTTTGGCGAAATGCGCGAATGGGTAAAAAATATTGACACCGACAGCATTAAGAGCAAAATCACCCGCAAAGAAGAACCGGAAGATGTACTGGCAGCTGACCTGGTAAGCCAGCTGGAAAACCTGACCGTAGAAAAACCAGTGCTGGATGAAGACGGCAATGTAATTGTATGGCCAGGCCAGATTATCGGCAAAGAAGAAATCAAAGCGGCTCTGCGCGGCGGGAAACTGCAGGATTTACT
>JAFOFM010000041.1 GCA_017387265.1 Peptococcaceae bacterium
AAAAGAAGCCCGTTGTTTTTTTCAGCATCGCCAATGCCCCAGTCATTAAAGATGGTATAGGCATAATCCTCAATGTCCATGCCGTCCAGAAAATCCACCGTTACAATTACAATCTGCGCTCCGGTTGCCCCGGCCAGTGCCCGGTTCTGCTAGATGATATATCGTTCAGTTTCCTCGCTCAAAACATTGGCATAGTCACCCACATAAATCTCTGCCGGAGCCTCTACGACCGCAAAGGCTGCCATCGGCGCACTCAGGAACAGAATCAGTATGAACGCCACCCAGAGGACTGGTTTTCGGTTATTTTTCACGGAAATCCCTCCTGTTCGGTCTTATTACACAATAACGGCTGATGTTTCGTTATCAGCCGTTATCTTCGTTTGTTATTCGTTTATTGATTTGCTTTCAGCAATTTGCTGCTGTCCGTTACTGCTGTCCGTTGCTGCTATTAATTGCTGTTATCAGTTGAAGGTTTCCAGTTCTTCTGCACCGTTTACCAGCTTTAACACACTGGCTGGGAAACTGCCCAGCACCTTCTCGTTGTATTCCGTTGCCATTTCATTGTACGGGTCATGGCTGATGGTCTGATTGCAGGAAGCCAGGTCGGTGCGAATCTGCCGACAGTATTTATGATCGCCTTTATAAAGCGGCTGTTCCTCTAAAATTAAAAGCATGTGCTCGGCAGCTGCTGTCAGCTGCTGGTTGGCCGCAGCCTTTTCTTTTACCGTATCGGCTGTTTCCATCTGTGCGATGGCATCCTGCAGTTCGAGTATGGTCTCATCGCCGCTGTACAGGTTCCGTTCGGCAATAACCAGCAGATTTTTTGCAAGCCCTGTGCGGGTGTCTAAATCTCTCTGAATGCTGTAGCCGCCATATCCTTCAATAAAGTAGCGTTCCACTTTATAGGCCGCCGCATCCATAGACCGGCCGGAGCCCAGTATCGTAGCCAGAATCATAATCACAACGGTAACGCCAACTGCCACGTTCCGTTTTTTTAACAGTTCTTTCATAATCGTTTTTTCAACCTCCTTAGCGGAGTTCTGTCAGTTTTGCTTTCAGTTCGCCTTCAATACGACGCAGTTCTGCTTCCGCTTCCTGCCGTTTCTGTGCACCGTCGCGCTGAATCTGCATGACTTCATCTAAGGTCGAAATCAGCTGTTCGTTGGTGTGCTGCAGGGTTTCGATATCAATAATGCTGCGTTCTGCCTCTTTTGCAATGTCAATAGAACCCTGTTTCAGTTTTTCGGCATTTTTCTTCAACAGTTCATTGGTCATTTCTGATACTGCCGCCTGTGCTGCTGTTGCTTTGCGGGCGTTTTCCAGCCCCAGGGCCAGCACCATCTGGCTTTTCCACAGCGGAATAGTATTTACCAGCGACGACTGGATTTTTTCAATCATCATCACATCATTGTTCTGCAGCATGCGGGTCTGCGGCCCCATCTGAATGGATACCATGCGGCTCATTTCCAGATCGTGCAGTTTTTTCTCAAAGCGGTTGCACATATTTACTAAATCGTTATACGCCTGTGCGTCCTCGGCACTGCCGGAAGCTGCCGCTTTCTGGCGCAGAGCTTCCACGTCGGTTGCGCGTACTTCCTCCAGACGTTTGCGGCCTGCCAGAATGTACATGGTTAATTCTTTATAATACTGCAGATTCAGATTATACATTTCATCAAACATGGCAACATCTTTCATCAGTGCAATCTGATGCTGTTCCAGAATAGCACTGATTTTATCCACGTTGACTTCCACTTCACTGAACTGGGCTTTTAATTCTTCCAGCTGGTTTTTGCTTTTTTTGAACAGCCTGGAGAAGAATCCTTTTTCCTCTTCTTCTGTGTCAAAATCCAGCGATTTCAGTTCTACCACCAGACCGGACAGGGCTTCGCCTACTTCGCCTAAATCTTTATTGCGCACGTTATTCAGCGCATTTTCCGAAAAGCTGGCAATGTTCTTCTGCGCGTTGGCACCATACATCAGCACCTGATTGGCATTGGTAATATCAATCTGTTTTGCAAAGGCATCCACAGCCTGCTGTTCCTCGGTATTCAGCACATCTTTCATATCAGTTTCCGGTGCTTTCGGAGCCTCTGCCTCAGCAGCAGCCTGTGCCTGCTCGTTGAGGTTCAGCTGCGGCTCTAAGGTTAACTGCGGCATTGTATTGGTCATGGTTCATCCATCCTTTTCTTTTCCGATTTCTATTGGGATTCCCGTTCCGGCTTTGCTATGCTTCGGCCTATTTTGCCCCCTGCTGCATAAACTGCCGGATATCCTGTGTATTCTGCCCTTCACTGGTTAAGCCTTCCCGATGCAGCATGTTTTCCAGCACGGTAATATCGGTGGAAATATCCAGCGCTTCCGCACCAAACAGACCATCCAGCTGTTTTTCAAACGCCACAACAATGGTGTCCATCATAGATTCAATTTTGTTCATGGTTGCCGTGATATTCTGTCCTTTTACAGCCTGCTCTGCCAGATCTGCATAGGTGTTCAGCAGTTTTAATGTTGTCGGCAGATAATAGCTCATAAATTTGCGAATCTGCGGCAGCTTGCCCGGATTTTTACGCACATGGCTGAAAATACTGTCCGACAGCTGTTCCAGACGGTCAATCTGATTACTGATTTTTTTGTCGTGAATACGAACATTCAGCGCGCGCATTTCCCGGATGGCTGCATGTTCCTGCTGAATCAGTTCATCCAGTTCAGGATTGCCGGTACTTTCTAACACCGGTTCCGGATCTGCCACTTCCACCCATTTGCCTCTCCAGAAAAATCCGGTTACCTTGTATGCCAGAAACGACCACACAGCCAGCCAGATAAAGTGGCTGAGCTTATACATCGGCATACAGCTGGCCCAGAAAATCCAGATAGCGGCAACGGTATAAACCGGTACCACTGATTTTTTTCTGATTCTTGCCATAGACATTCCTCTCGATTCTAAAAAATAGTTGTACACTATCACTATATCATATTTACATTCCGGCTGCACGGAAAATTTCCCTGCATCTGCCGTTGTTCCTGCCGTTTCACCAGGCTTCCTTTTCTGCAGCTTCCACTGAACATGCATACAAAAAAAGGACCCCGCCCGGTCCTTTTTACTGCTATTGCCCGCAGCATGGCTTCTGATAAATGGAACGGGACTCCAGCACCTGATCGTGCAGAATCCGGAATCCAGCCTGCTCCTCTACTAAACGCAGGCGTAAATCCACAGACAGCATCTGCCGGTCACGGCTGCTGCCATACACCGTTAAAAACAGCGTATAATCGTCCATCCCGTTATATAAGACACTCTCCCGGTCTACTTCGTAGCCCAGAATTTTAAAATCCTCCAGTGCATGACTCCAGCAGTGGGCGAACAGACTGCGCTGCGCCCTTCCCTGTACCTGCGATGCACTTAAATCGTATAGTAATACCGCATCCTTGTTTCCCAGCGCCTGAAGCCAGGTCTGCAGCATAGCACTGCACTCCTGCTTTGGCAAAAACCAGCTGATGTCACCGGCTGCATCCCGATAGTATTCCTCCTGCCAGATGCGCCGCAGATGAACCGACTGCGCCTCAGGAATCCAGTCCGTGGACTCATGATACTTGTAACGCTGCCGCACAGCATCCCCTAAAAGCCGGATTGCCTGCAGATAGGTGATAGAACAGTGGGCGCGGCGTTCCAGCCACTGCGGCACCTCTGCCTGCTCCAGCGACGTATAGCGGATTAAACCCTCCGGAGAAAACCGGAGAAAAAACCAGTCGGCTCTTCCGGTTGCCCTGTCACGAATTAAAAGGTCACAGTAGCCGTTTAGTCGTTCCAGCGTTACATAACATGCATAAGGCTCCTGCTGCTGTGCCATGCCGGGAGGCAAGGTGCGCAGATCTTGCTGTCTTTTCTTTTGAACGATATTGCAAAATGAAATTACCTGTCCCATTCCCATCCTCTTCTCCGTGTGATATTCTGCATCCTGTTCTGCGACCACTGTTCAGACATTTCTGCATTACATCCAAGTATAACAGATTCTTACAGAAAATACCCGGCTATTCGGAATTTAGTCATAAAATAGGTATCCTTTTTCTTCCATTGCTATGCACAGAACGCTGTCCGGCATAGAGCAGTAAAAAAGCAAGTTAACAGGCAGGAAAAAAGATAACAGCAAATAAAAAAGGAATACCGTTACCGGTATTCCTCAAACATTAGAAAGCTCTAATCAAGAATAACTTAGAAGGATCTTCTTTTGTTATTTTTTCTAGCTGCTTCAGATTTCTTTTTACGTTTTACGCTTGGTTTTTCGTAGTGTTCGCGTTTACGGCATTCAGCTAAAACGCCGGATTTCTGACAGGAACGTTTAAATCTGCGCAGTGCGCTATCTAAAGATTCAGTTTTTCCAACATGTACTTCTCCCACGGTTTTCCCTCCCCTCGATACTACACAGCCACTGGCTGTTATAGGGACCTTTCAAATAAAACATCTGTATTATTATACTAGATATTTTGCAAAGAATCAAGAACTTATCCTGCCGGCCATAACATTTCTCTGCCGCCTAACAGATGGAAATGCAGATGCATCACCGTCTGGCCGCCCTGCTCCCCGCAGTTTGTCACAACACGGTAGCCGTTTTCCGCGATACCCTGTTCTGCAGCAATTTTTTGAATTGTCAGCATAAGTTTCCCCAATAACTGCTGGTCTTCCGGTTTCGCATCGCTTAAGTTGGCGATATGCTTTTTCGGAATTACCAGAACATGGACAGGTGCTTCCGGGTTTAAGTCGTTGAAAGCAATCACATCATCGTCTTCGAATACGATGTTAGACGGTATTTCTTTGTTGGCAATTTTGCAGAAAATACAATCCATTTCTTTCACCTCCCGTACAGTCCAAATAGTATTTTACCTATTTCTCGCACTAAATGCAAGACATAAAACAGATTTTATTCAATAAATTTTCCTTTGATAAGTTTTCCATCAATTTTATCCAGCAGAACCTTCACCATAGTGTTTTTCCGGCATGGTCCATCCACTGCCACATGCAGATACGTATCGGTATGTCCCAGCCAGATTCCGTCACTGCGCTGTTCTTCCACCAGCACTTCCACAATCTGCCCCAGATGGGCTTCCATATAGCGCAGCATATTGCGCTCTGCCATTTCCTGCATCCGTTTGCTGCGGATATCTTTTACCTCGTTTGGCACCTGATTCGGATAACCGGCTGCCGGTGTCCCCTGCCGCGGTGAATATTTAAACAGATGCATACTGCTGAATGCGATTTCATCACAGAAGCGCAGGCTGTTTTCAAACTGCTCATCGGTTTCGCCAGGGAAGCCGACCATTAAATCGGTACTTAATGCAATATCCGGCACAGCCTCCCGGATCCGGGCCATCTCCTGCCGGTACTGTTCGGTATTATACGGCCGGTGCATGGCTTCCAGCACATCATCATCCCCTGCCTGCAGCGGCAGATGCAGATGACGGCACATCCGGCGGTTTTCTGCAAATAAACGAAGCAGATGGTCGTCCACTTCTGTTGGTTCAATAGAACTCAGGCGAATGCGTTCAAACGAGGTTTCGTTTAACAGCATTTCGCATAAATCGGCCAGCGTTACCTGCTGCACGGCACCAGCCTCACGCTCTGCCTCACTCGGCTTGCCGTAGGCGCCTAAATGGATGCCGGTTAAGATAATCTCTTTAAAACCGGCCTGTTCCAGTTTTTTTGCCTCCTGCAGTGTGTTTTCCATACTGCGGCTGCGCAGCGGCCCCCGGGCATACGGAATAATACAGTAGGTGCAGAACTGTTCACAGCCCTCCTGCACTTTAAGGTAGGCTCTGGCCTTCTGAATAACACGATCCATCGAGATTTCCTCAAAATCGGTTAACGTATCCTTTTCATCCACCAGCTGCACACGGCTGCCGGCAAAGGCCTCCACCTCATCTACAATCAGATGGCGCATATTGGTGCCTAAAATAATATCCACATCTTCAATGGCTGCTATCGCCTCCGGTGATGTCTGGGCATAACAGCCCGTTACCACCACAATGGCCTGCGGATTAATCTGTTTGGCACGGCGAATCATCTGCCGCGACTTGCGGTCCCCCGCATGGGTTACCGTGCAGGTATTGATAACATACACATCACAGTACGCCTCAAACTCGCCCAGCTGATACCCTTTATCTAAAAATAATGCTGTCATGGCTTCGGTTTCGCTCTGGTTTACCTTGCAGCCCAGTGTGTGAAACCCGACAATTTTTCTTTCTGCCATCCTCGACAGCCCCCTCTCAAATCATACATATATCCTTTGATATAGTACCGCATCCGGCACAGATTTTCAATCATTTTTCCATACCAATCAGCATTTCCAACACCCAGCTTCAATACATCACTGTCTTCTTTAATATTTTATCGTTGCGTTTCATCTTATATCAATCCAGACCGCGTATTTTTTGATATTAGCGTTTTAATAATCTTCTTTATCTATTTCTCTATTTTCTCTAAAAACAATCTTCTATACTAAATCTCTACAGTCCTACAGTCCCTATCACCTTATCCCTTAATGCCTGATAAAAACTTTAACTACTGCAAGCATGAAAAAAGTCCCGGACAAAAAGTCCGGGACTTGTTTTTGTAATGTGTAACTGCGAAACCGCTGATTAACGTTTGGAGAACTGTGGAGCTCTTCTTGCGCCTTTCAGGCCGTATTTCTTTCTTTCTTTCATACGAGGGTCTCTTGTTAAGAAACCTGCTCTTTTCAGAGCTGGACGG
>JAFOFM010000004.1 GCA_017387265.1 Peptococcaceae bacterium
GGGATGCATCCATGCTGTACGGGTTTTCCGAAAGAATTACCATATCGGCTATTTTGCCCGCTTCTAAACTTCCCCGTTCTTTTTCATCAAAAGAGGCGTAATAACCGTTATAGGTGCACATTTTAAGCGCTTCCTGTATCGACAGTGCCTGTTCTTTTACACTGTGATTACACGCCTTATGCATCCACTGAATCGGATCCGGATCGGTACATGGGCCGTCGGAGCCTGCACAGAGTAAAATCCCCTGTTTGTGATAATCGTTTAACGGATTCAGCCTCTGGCTGCGCTCCCCTAAAATCTGTTCCAGGTAGGAATCCGGTTCCTGCGGCCAATTGATAAACGCACTCTGCACCGGAAGTATAATTCCGTACCCGGCACAAATGGCCATGCCTTCTTCCGTTGGCAGGCAGGCATGAATAATGGAATGGCGATGATCCTCCCGCGGATATTCATCTAATGCTGCTTTTATTGCACGTGCCGCCTGATTAAAGGCCGCATCGCCAATTGCATGAATGGAAATCTGCAATCCTGCCCGGTTGGCTTTTTTACAAAACTCGATGACTTTTTCATCGCTATAGTATAATACACCGCAATCATCGGAATTTTCATACGGTTCCAGCATAGCCGCATCCATTGAGCCGAAACAGCCGTCCAGCGCCGCTTCGAAACAGCCGCCAATGCGAGGCAGCTTGCGTTTTTGCGCTTTTTTCACATCCATAGTCTGCATAAACACGCGCATCTGCATGCCGTTGGTGAGGCCGTTTGCAAACCAGCGCTCTAAATCCACGTCTAAATCAGCGGTAAAGCCTACACCGCTCACGGTGTGAATCATGCCGATGCCTTTGGATGCCATATAATCTACGGCCTTTTGCATATTCTGCACCAGTTTGAGAATCGGGATAGAGCCGGTTACATAGTCCGATACCGCAAAAAATGCCTCCTGGTTCATCTCGCCGGTATCCTCGTGATACCCGCGCAGAGCCGATGCTTTCTTTTTCACTTTTTCTAAAAGCTTTGTATTCACTACACAGGCATGGCCGTCGTACTTAATCAAAAAAAGCGGCTTGTCCGGACACACCGCATCCAGCTGGGAGCGGGTAACAAGATGGCCCTCCTCTACCGAATATGGCGAAGCCCCAAAGGCAATCACCAGTTTTTCATCACTTCGGGCAATATATTCCCGCAGCATGGTTAAAATTTCTTCATTGCTTCGGGCATTCATCACATTGAGCCCGGCCTGAAAGGTGGCAAAGCTGGCAAAGTGAATATGGGTATCGGCAAAGGCGGGAATCAGCGCCCGATTGCCAAGGGGAATCCGCTTTCCCTTCTGATAGGTTACCGGCAGTTCATCCCCCGTATACACAATACGGCCGCCCACTTCTACCAGATAGCGCACAACCCGGTTATCGGCATCGCAGGTTAAAATATTCCCTTCGTAAATGTTCATGTTATCAACTCGTCTCTTGTTTTTGTTCTAATTTTTGCTATGGTTTATCGTTTTATAAACCGTTTCGGTTTTGCTGAAAAGCTCTGTGCTGATTTATAACCGTATTTCTCTTCGGTTTCCAGCACTGCCCGGTTAATGGCTTTGCCAAGGGCATAGGCAGCTAAGGTGCCAACTACATCGGCACTGGATTTTACTTTGCCCACAGACATGGCATAAATAGAATCACCGTCCATCGAGGTATTAACCGGACGAATGGTGCGTGCCACACCGTTTGAAGCCATAGCCGCCACTTTGTTCATAGAGGCCTTATCCAGGCCGGCATTGGTTACGATGGCGCCGATGGTGGTATTAAACGAGAATCTGCTTGCCAGCTGCAGTAATTTTACCGCTTCCACCTCGCTGGAAATCATTTTATCTTTTTTGCGGTTTAAAAGCCCCGCCAGCTGACGATTGCTGTCTAACTCAAATACATCCCCGATAGCATTTACGACAACCATAGCCCCTACCTGCAGGCCGCCCACCTGCACGGCATAACAGCCAAGGCCTGATTTCATAGCGGTACCGTCGCCTAAAAGCTTGCCTACAGTAGCCCCCATACCGGCACCCACATTGCCGTTTCGTTCCATATGGCGCTCACTGTCCACACAGGCCGCATAGCCCATGGCCGCATCGGGCCGCACACGGCCATCCACACAGTTTAAATCAAAAATGCAGGAGCCGACCACAATGGGCACAATGGCTTTGCCTACTTTTACCCCCTGGCCTTTTTCCTCTAAATATTTCATCACGCCGCCGGCCGCATCAAGCCCGTAAGCGCTGCCGCCGCTTAATAATAACCCGTTAATGCCGTCGTTGCTCATCATCGGGTTTAACAGCTCGGTCTCCCGGCTTGCAGGGCCGCCGCCCCGCACATCCACACCGCAAACGGCTTTTTTATCGCAAAGGATTACGCTGCACCCTGTGGCATGTTCCTCATCCTGCGCATGGCCAATATGAATGCCTTTTATATTGTGTAAGCTGATTTCTTTCCATTGTTTCACGAAAATCACCTCTTGCTTTTATCATTTTCTCTATTATACCATCTGTACCTGCAGAGCGATATAAAAAAGCTGCCCCTTTCCTTTGAAAAGAGCAGCCGTATATTTATTTTTGCCGGTTCTCAGCTTTTTCTTATTTTTTTATCGCCGCATTTCGGGCAGGTAACCTCAATATTCCCCTTGCCTTTCGGTACACGAAAAACGGCTTTGCATTGTTCACAGGTAAAATACCGATGGGTTTTGCGATCTTCCCATTTGCGATGCTGCACCTTGAGCCATTGTGCCACATCCTCAAACATGCGAATATAGGTATCCCGCTCTTTCCGCCGTTTTGCAAAATCTTTGGAATACCAGCGATACAGGGCAAATCCTGCAGGAATCAGCGCCACATATAATACTTTTGGAAAAAACAGAGATATTACAATCGGCACCAGACTCACTAACAGCAAAAACTGATTCAGCTCGTCTTTTCCATATCGCCCCTGCATCCATACCGCGTACATTCTGTTGAATTGTTCCAGCCATTGGCGCATACATACTCCCCCAGTTCGTCATAACCGTCTGTTGATATAGTTTATTATGACATCAGCGAGAAAATACCCTTCCTTTTGTGTGAGGAATTCTTGCAAAAGAAAATCTTGCGCTCCCGGTTCGCCTCCGCTAAATTAAATGTCCATAACACCAGGCTGGCAGAAACCGATGACAAACCCATCCGCTCATGCTATAATAAATGAACTATAAGGTATGATACAGGGGGTTTTTTGATGAATTTTTTAGAAGAACGTATTTTAAAAGACGGGGTTGTAAAACCCGGCAATGTCTTAAAAGTCGAAAGTTTTCTGAATCATCAGATGGATATCACACTGATGGACCAGATGGCAGACGAATTTAAACGCCGTTTTTCCGGCAAACCAATTAATAAAGTTCTTACCATCGAAGCATCTGGTATCGGAATTGCCTGTTCGGTGGCGCGCGTATTTCAGGTTCCGATGATTTTTGCGAAAAAATCTAAAAGCATTAATATTGACGGGGATATGTACGTTGCCGAAGTGGAATCTTTTACACACAAAAATACAAATCAGGTGATTGTATCGAAAAAATTCCTTTCACCGGATGACCATGTACTGATTATTGATGACTTTCTGGCAAACGGCTGCGCGTTAAATGGTCTGATTTCCATTGTAGAGGCTTCCGGGGCGACTGTGGAAGGTCTGGGGATCGCTATTGAAAAAGGCTTCCAGAATGGCGGAAAGATTCTGCGTGAAAAGGGCTATCATCTGGAATCGCTGGCCATCGTGGATGCTATGGATGCCGAAACATCATCAATTCAATTCCGTGAACAGGAGAACGCATAATGACAAACAAAAAATCGTCTATTACAACTAGTGCCAGTTCCATTGACAACATTTACTCGCTAGACGGGAAAGTGCCGGTCGGTAAATCTATTCCATTCGGTCTGCAGCATGTTCTCGCCATGTTTGTTGCCAACATCGCACCTATTATGATCGTAGCCGGTGCCTGTGGTTTAACCGCTCAGAACACCGCTGCTTTAATTCAGACGGCTATGATCGTGGCTGGTATCGGTACTCTGGTTCAGCTTTTCAGCGTCTGGCGTTTAGGCGCACGACTGCCGATTGTTATGGGTATCAGTTTTACCTTTGTTTCAATTTTCTGTTATGTAGGTCCGCGCTGGGGGTATGAAGCCGTTATCGGTGCGGTACTGGTTGGCGGCTGTATTGAAGGGATTCTGGGGCTGTTTGCAAAATACTGGCGCGGTCTTGTAGCTCCTATTGTAGCAGCCTGTGTTGTTACAGCAATTGGTTTCTCTCTGTTAAGTGTTGGTGCGAATTCTTTCGGCGGCGGTAACGGAGCAGAAGACTTTGGCTCTTTACAGAACTGGATTCTCGGTACAATCACTCTGGTCTGCTGTCTGGGATTTCATATTATTGCAAAAGGTCACGTAAAACAGTTAAGCGTACTCTTTGGTCTGGTTGTTGGCTACATTGTGGCTGTTTTTATGGGTATGGTGGATTTTTCAGCACTGGAAAGCGTAAAAGTTCTTTCTGTTCCGGAATTCCTGCCATTCAAACCGGTATTTAATATCAATGCGATTATTTCGGTTATGCTGATTTTCCTGGTATCTGCTACCGAGACCATCGGGGATACTTCGGCTATGACCAGCACCGTGCTGCATCGTGAACCAACCGATAAAGAAATTTCCGGGGCACTGGCCTGCGACGGGTTTGTGAGCTCGGTGTCTGCTCTGTTTGGCTGTATGCCAATCACATCCTTCAGCCAGAACGTAGGGCTTTTAGCAATGACAAAGGTTATTAACCGTTACACCATTGCTACCGGGGCCGCAATTATGATTATCGCCGGTTTAATCCCTGCCGTAGGGGCAGTTCTGGCAACCCTGCCGGAAGCGGTTCTTGGCGGCTGCACCATTATGATGTTCGGGAACATTGTGTTATCCGGGCTGCAGATGATCGGAAACTGCGGTTATACACAGCGCAATATTACCATCGCAGCATTATCGCTCAGCGTTGGTCTGGGCTTCACACAGGTACCTGAAATTTTTGCAATTTTCCCGGATATTATCCGTACCGTATTTGCGGAAAACTGCGTAGCAGTTGTATTCCTCTCCGCGATTCTTCTGAATCTGCTTCTGCCAGAAGAAACTGATAAAACTGCACAAATGTAATTTACAAAACCGGTTTTCAGACTCAGAACCATAATTCTGATGTTTGAAACCGGTTTTTCTGTTCCTTTATAGACATAACGCCATAAAGCAAAAAACCTCTGCCGGGAATTATTCATTCTCAGCAGAGGTTTTCATTTTATCCTGATTCTTTTGGTTATGCGTTAGAACAACTTATTTGCTCTGTTCCTGTAATAATACTTTGCGGGACAGGTTTACGCGGCCTTTTTCGTCGATTTCCACGCATTTAACCATAATTTCGTCGCCTACGTTTACAACGTCTTCTACTTTTTTCACGCGTTCCAGTGCCAGCTGGGAAATGTGTACCAGACCATCTTTACCTGGCAGCACTTCTACGAATGCACCAAAGTCTGTGATACGTACAACTTTACCCATGTAGGTACGGCCAACTTCTACTTCTGCAACGATATCTTCAATGATTTTCACTGCTTTTGCAGAAGCTTCTGCATCGTTGGACATAATCATTACGCGGCCATCGTCTTCGATATCGATTTTAACACCGGTATCTTCCACGATTTTCTTGATAACTTTACCGCCAGGCCCGATAACATCACGGATTTTGTCCGGATTAATCATCATGGTGATTACACGCGGTGCGTATGGAGACAGTTCTGGACGAACAGCTGGAATTGCTTTCAGCATAGCATCCAGAATAAACATACGGCCATCATGCGCCTGTTTTAATGCCTGTTCCAGAATTGCACGGTTGATACCGGCAATTTTGATGTCCATCTGAATTGCAGTAACACCTTCGGTGGTACCTGCAACTTTAAAGTCCATATCACCCAGAGCATCTTCCAGACCCTGCAGGTCGGTTAATACGCTGAATTCGTTTTCTTCACGGATTAAGCCCATCGCTACGCCGGAAACCGGACGTTTAATTGGAACACCAGCTGCCATTAAGGACATGGTGCTGCCGCATACGCTGCCCATAGAGGTGGAACCGTTGGATTCCAGAGCTTCGGATACAACGCGGATGGTATATGGGAATTCTTCATCACTTGGGATAACCGGTTCCAGAGCGCGTTCTGCCAGTGCACCGTGACCGATTTCACGACGGCCAGGACCACGCATTGGGCGTGCTTCCCCTACGCTGTATGGAGGGAAGTTATAGTGATGGATGTAACGTTTGCTGCTTTCGTTATCTAAGCCGTCCAGAATCTGTTCTTCACGAGCCGCACCCAGAGTAACGGTGGATAAAATCTGTGTCTGACCACGGGTGAATAATGCACTGCCGTGAGGACGAGGCAGAATGTCTACTTCGCATGTCAGCTGACGAACTTCGGTCATAGCACGGCCGTCAGGACGGATTTTATCTACAGTGATTAAGCGACGTACGATGTATTTCATTAAGCCGTCCAGAGCTGCACGCAGGTCAGCTTCCTGTTCAGGGAACTGTTCTAATAAGTGCTGAACCGCTTCTTCTTTTACGGCTTCTGCCGCTGCATCACGGGTGTGTTTATCTTTAATGCGAATTGCTTCTAACAGGTTGTCGTAAGCATATTCTTTTACAGCCGCTTCGATTTCTTCCGGAATTACTTTCAGTTCTGGAACCACTTTTTCTTTTGCCAGTTCCAGAGCCAGAGCTTCTGCACGGAATTCTTCGATTGCTGCTACGATTTTTTTGATTTCTTCATGACCAAACATGATAGCATCCAGGATTACCATTTCCGGTACTTCCTGTGCACCAGCCTCTACCATCATTACGGCATCAGCGGTACCTGCAACGGTTAAATGCAGAGTGCTTTTTTCTTCCTGTTCCTGATTCGGGTTGATTACGAATTCGCCATCAACCAGACCAACTACAACGCCTGCGATTGGACCCATGAATGGAATCTGAGACAGGTGCAGCGCTGCGGAAGCACCTACCATAGCCAGGCAGTCTGGTGCATTGTCCATATCTACGGATAATACGGTTGCTACTACCTGAACGTCATTGCGATAGCCTTTTGGGAACAGCGGACGGATTGGACGGTCAATTAAACGGCTGGACAGGATTGCTTTTTCGCTTGCTTTCCCTTCGCGTTTTAAAAAGCCGCCAGGAATTTTACCTGCTGCATATAATTTTTCTTCGTAGTCAACGGTTAAAGGGAAGAAATCGACCCCTTCTTTTGGTTCTTTTGCACCTACTGCGGTTACCAGCACAGCTGTATCACCGTAGGTACAGAATACCGCACCGCTTGCCTGTTTTGCCATACGGCCGGTTTCCAGTGTTAAGGCACGACCGCCTACCTGGATGGATTTTCTTAAAATGTTACCCATAGTTGCTCCTCCTTGTAATTTTAAAGTATCGTATCTGTTACGGCGGAGCAATTAACAAACAGGAACCAGCCTATGCGCCGGTTTTATCCATGTTTTACGGAAAACCGCAGGTTTGCTCCTGTTTATTAATTACGCCTCCACAACAGTGTTACGCAGAAATCCCGGATTTAAGCCGTTAAAACTCAACAACTGCAAAAAAGAGCAGCCATTGGGCTGCTCTTTGCAGTTAGTACCTGAGTTACTACCGACGGATACCCAGAACGTTGATGATTTTGCGATATCTTTCGATATCTTTGGATTTTACGTAGTTCAGCAGGGAACGACGCTGACCAACCATTTTCAGCATACCGCGACGGGAATGATGATCTTTTGGATGATTTCTTAAGTGTTCGGTTAAGTAAGTAATTTTGTTGGTCAGAATTGCGATCTGAACTTCTGGGGACCCAGTATCTGTTTCATGTAACTGGAATTCTTTGATTAAAGTCTGTTTTGTCTGTGCATCTAATGCCATTTTGAGTTACCTCCTGAAAAATTTTTTATAATCGCCGCGTGCCAAGTGACCGCTGGAGAACGAAACACCGGGCAAACGGTTCATTCACAATTAATGATTATACATGATGCAAAACGCTTTTGCAAGTATTAATTACGGTTTTTCGTGTTTTAATTCTGAGAAAATCCGGCTTCTTCAAACAGTTTTAATGTTTGCTCCCGATCCTGCTGCAGCTGCGCTTTTAAAGCATCGAGACCATCAAATTTCTGTTCGTTTCGCAGAAAATAATGGAGCTCCGTGCGAATCGTCCTGCCATAGATATCGGCATCAAATCCAAACAGATTTACCTCGATATTTACGCCTTTGCTGTGTTCAATGGTCGGCCGAAGCCCGATATTTAAAATACC
>JAFOFM010000042.1 GCA_017387265.1 Peptococcaceae bacterium
GGTGAGAAACGGATGGTTTCTACTTGACTAGCTTATTTGTTTCAATCAACTCATTTATAATACAACGTTCTATTTCGAATGTCAACTGTTTTTTTCGATTTTTTTCAAATTTCCTGCAAGTTGATATCCGAGCTGCTTACTTCGCTTATTATAGCTGTTTTCTAACGGTTTTACAAGCCTTTTCTATATGCAGAGCTTCAAACAGCTGCACATCATTTTTCATTTGTCCATTGTCTTCCTGTATCGATTGCTATATAATAGTATTGAACATATGAATAAATAGAAATCATATTCTCAATTGTATTGAACGACACATCATGCCAGAACGTATTATGAAAAGACTTTACAGAAAGAAGGTATCATTATGAAAATTGCTTTTTATGGCGCTGCCCATGAGGTAACCGGTTCATGCACAGTGATTTATGCCTGCGGCAAAACGATTATGGTAGACTGCGGCCTGGAACAGGGCCCGGATATTTATGAAAACTGTACCCTTCCTTTTGCCCCGTCGCAAATTGACTATGTTCTGTTAACGCACGCACATATTGACCATTCGGGGAAAATTCCTTCTCTGGTAGCCGGCGGATTCCGCGGGAAAATTTATGCCACCGAAGCCACAACCAAACTCTGTAATATTATGCTTTTAGATTCGGCACATATTCAGGAATCAGAGGCAAAATGGCGTAACCGCAGAGCGAAACGCTCCGGCGGCGAAGAATATATCCCTCTTTATACAACAGAAGATGCTGAACATGCATTAAAACAGTTTGTACCATGCAGCTACGAAAAACCGATTGATCTCTGCAAAGGTGTCACGGTTACGTTTACCGATGCCGGTCATTTATTAGGTTCTTCCAGTATCAGCCTTGCTATCACAGAAGGCGGCATTACAGAAACTATCGTTTTTTCCGGCGATTTAGGCAACTGTGACCGACCTCTGATTAATAATCCGCAGAATCCAAAAGAAGCTGACTATGTAATTATTGAATCGACCTACGGTAATCGTCTTCATGGCGAACGCCCGGATTACGTAACACAGCTTACCCGTATTCTGCAGGAAACATTTGACCGCGGCGGTAATGTTATCATTCCATCCTTTGCTATCGGTCGTACACAGGAACTGTTATATCTCTTCCGCATCATTAAAGAGCAGAAACTGATTCAGGGTCATGAAAACTTCCCGGTTTATGTAGACAGCCCTCTGGCTGTAGAAGCTACTGAAATCTACAGCAGCAATCTGACCGATTACTTTGATGCAGATACACTGGCCTTATTAAATGCCGGTATCAATCCAATCAAATTCCCGGGACTGACGCTCTCCATCACCAGCGATGATTCCATGCTTATTAACCTGGATAAAACACCAAAGGTTATTTTATCGGCCAGCGGTATGTGTGAAGCCGGCCGTATCCGTCATCATTTAAAACATAACCTCTGGCGCAGAGAATGTACCGTATTATTCGTTGGTTATCAGGCAGTAGGCACTTTAGGCAGCATTATTGTTAACGGTGCTCCTGAAGTTAAACTGTTTAACGAAACCATTCAGGTAAATGCTCGAATTGAACAGATGGAAGGCATCAGCGGCCATGCCGATCGGGATATGCTTTTAGGCTGGCTGGATCGCTTTGAGAAAAAACCGCACACCGTTTTTGTAAATCACGGGCATGATACCGTATGTGACGAATTTGCAGAAATGATTACCCATCAGCTGGGGATTAAAGCCACCGCTCCATATAACGGTGCCGAATATGATTTATTATCTGGTGCCAAACTGATTCAGGGCAATACAAAACGCATCGAAAAACAGCATCACGAATGTGCCAAACAGAAAGTCAGCCCTGCCTTCCGCGATTTACTGGCAGCAGGCCGCTGGCTCATGGCTATCATCGAAAAATATCGCGACGGTGCCAACACCGACCTCAAAAAGTTCGCCAAACAGATTATCGCCCTGTGCGAAAAATGGGATAAATAGAATATCTCAGAAATATAAAAAGACCAGAGTTATAGACTCCGGTCTTTTTATATTTGACTAGCTAAGTGAAGAAAACGCAAAACAAGGTTATACCCCACCCTTCCCCACCAATTTTTCGAACTGGAGATATTGTGAAGATTTGCAAAATATAATGGTTGAACCGTTTTTCTTCATCGCAAAAACCTCACCAGACCTTTTTTCTGAGGTTTAGTGAGGTTTTGGGAGAAAAATATCTCAGGCAATCTTGCATAGGAATACCAGTCGCCCGTTTTTGATATGCCGACCATTACCGCTTCATACTTGCTGCTGTCCATATTCTGAAGCACAGCGGCTGCGGACTGGAGGGACACGCTATACTCCGGGGAACAGCCGCCAAACAAAACAGCGATTTTCAATCTTTTCATTGCTCTGCCTGCCTTTCTGCCAAATATTCCTCCAAGCACAGCCCTTTTTCATACATCTCTGTGGCGGCCTCAACGCCAACATACCGATAATGCCATACTTCCTCAGCAACGCCCGTGATGTCGGTTTTATCTCCAGGGTAACGGAAGATAAAGCCGTATTTGTAGCTGTTTTCTTGCAGCCAGAAATAAAAATCATAGGTGGCTCCGTTGATGTCCAC
>JAFOFM010000043.1 GCA_017387265.1 Peptococcaceae bacterium
CGACTTCTGGCTGGCGCTATCATAGAGGCGAAGGAAAAAATCCATTACTGCAGGCTGTGCTATAATCTGACCGATCA
The DNA here is from genome assembly GCA_017387265.1 of Peptococcaceae bacterium. Taxonomy (GTDB): domain Bacteria; phylum Bacillota; class Peptococcia; order Peptococcales; family Peptococcaceae; genus UBA7185. The sequence continues at coordinate 78 of JAFOFM010000043.1, forward strand.
GGATTTATGTCCGATTTGCAGCAGCCCGAATCGGGACACTTCTCTTTTGTGTGTAGTGGAAGATGCCCGTGATGTTATGGCGCTGGAACGTGCCGGACAGTTTCATGGTTTATATCATGTTCTGCATGGTGCTATTTCGCCGATGGACGGAATTGGGCCGGAACAGTTAAAGGTAAAAGAACTCCTTCAGCGTTTGCAGGAACATCCTGCTCAGGAAGTGATTATTGCGACCAATACCAGCATTGAAGGCGAGGCAACAGCGATGTACCTCAGTAATCTGCTGAAGCCGTTAGGTGTGAAAGTAACCCGTATTGCACAGGGTTTACCGGTAGGCGGCGATATCCAGTATGCAGATGAGATTACGCTGGCTAGAGCGTTTGAAGGTAGATGGGAAATATAGAAATAAGACGCAGTTTTTGCGTGTGCCCGGATGTCACTCGCAAAATTGCGTCTATTTTTATAGCTTGCGATAGTGTATACTTAAATGGAATAAAGATTACTTGCAGTGAACGGGGTGATAGATGTTGAAATTTCAGATTATTACAGTGGGTAAGCTGAAAGAAAAATATCTGAAAGATGGTATCAATGAATATCTGAAACGGCTGCAGCGATATGCGGTTGTAGAAATTGTGGAAGTTGCCGATGAGCAGACGCCGGATAATGCTTCTGAGGCGGAGGAACTTCAGATTAAGGCTAAAGAGGCGCAGCGAATTCAGAAATATATCAAAGACGATACGTATTTAATTGCGCTGGCTATTGAGGGGAAAATGTTTACTTCGGAACAGCTGGCAGAGAAAATTGAACAGCTAGGGGTTGGCGGCAAGAGCCACGTGACGATGGTGATTGGCGGTTCTTTAGGGCTGGATGATGCTATTTTAAAACGAGCGGATTTATTATTATCCTTTTCGAAGATGACCTTCCCGCATCAGCTGATGCGACTGATTTTAGTGGAACAGTTATATCGCAGTTATCGGATTATTAAAGGGGAACCATATCACAAATAAACGGAATCTAAAAGAGGTGTACGTATGGATCGAAAAACATTTATGCTTGGTGCTTTCCTGGCACTGCTTCCTGGCGTTTTATGGGGGCTTTCCGGGGTGTTTGGCCAGTATCTGTTTCAGCAGCGGGGTATCAGTGCTGAATGGCTGGTAACCACCCGCCTTTTAATTTCGGGGAGTTTGATGTTAATTATCAGTTTTGCCGGGAGCCGGGAAAAAACACTGGCGATATTTAAAGACAAAACGGATACTCGCCGACTGGTGATTTTTGCTATCTTCGGGTTAATGGCAGTACAGCTCACATATTTTGTGGCGATCGCCAAATCCAATGCACCGACTGCGACCATTCTGCAGTATGTGTTCCCGGTTATGATTGTACTATATACTGCACTGCGCAGTCACAAGCTGCCAAATGCAAAAGAGGTTGTAGCCGTTATTTTGGCCATGGTGGGGATTTTCTTATTAGTTACCCATGGTAATCCTGGCACATTAAATATTACGGTAGAGGCATTAATCTGGGGCTTAACTTCTGCAGTAGCGATGGCCTTTTATACGATGTATCCGGGTAATCTGCAAAAACGATGGGGCTCACCGGTTGTAGTAGGCTGGGGGATGCTGTTTGGCGGTATTGCACTGAACTTTTATCATCCGTTCTGGGCATTTACCGGCGATATTGACCTGATGGGCTTACTGATGATTGCCTTTATTATTCTGTTTGCTACCTTCGGTGCATTTTATATTTATCTGGTTAGCGTTACCATGATTGGTGCTACTTATGCCAGCCTGTTTGCCTGCATTGAGCCGCTGGCTTCGGCGTTTTTCTCGGTAGTAGGATTAAACCTGGTATTTAATTCTATGGACTGGATTGGTGCGGCGCTGATTATGATTACGATGTTTCTGTTATCGTGGAAAACTGGTGAAAAATAACGAAAAAATGCAAAGATTGTGTTTTCAATTGCGGTATACGGGGTAAGATATCTTCAGAAAGCAAACTTGAACATTTTCAGGAGGTATATAGATATGGATGTAACAGCATTATTTAAATTAGGTTATGGTTTATATGTAATTGGTACCGAGGTGGATGGACAGTTATCCGGCTGCACTGCAAACAGTGTTATGCAGATTACTTCTGATCCGGTACAGATTGTAGTTGGGCTGAACAAAGCCAACTATACCAATGAAATGATTCACAAAAGCGGTAAATTAACAGTTTCTATTCTGGATAAATCGGCCGAAATGGATTTAATCGCAAACTTCGGGTTCCAGAGCAGTCGCACTGCAGACAAGTTCCATACAAGCGGTCAGCCATTTGTAGTGGACGGCCAGCAGGTTCCATATTTAAGCGAGCACACCAGTGCAGTGTTATCTGCAAAAGTTGTTAATACAGTGGATTGTGGCACCCATACGCTGTTCCTGTGTGAAGTTGTGGATGCCCAGGTACTGAGTAAAGAAGAACCAATGAGCTATGCATACTATCATAGCGATGTGAAAAATAAAAAGAAAGCGGAATCTGCTGCTCCGGCAGAACAGTGGAAGTGCAGTATCTGCGGTCATGTACACGACGGTGCACTGCCGGAAGATTTTGTTTGCCCGCTGTGTAAACAGCCAGCGAAAGTGTTCCAGAAAGTAGAGGCGCCAAAAGAAAGCTGGAAATGCAGCATTTGTGGCCATGTACATGAAGGCCCGCTGCCGGAAGACTTTGTATGCCCACTGTGTAAACAGCCGGCAAAAGTATTTGTAAAACAGTAAATACCTCAGCACATAAGCCATAAAAAAAGAGCACAGACCCGAAAAGCGGTCTGTGCTCTTTTTGTGTATCTTAGCCCGGCATTCGACTGAGGTTGCCGAACTTAGTGAATTCTTTGCGGAAACTTAAATCTACGGAGCCGGTAGCACCGTTTCTGTGTTTTGCGATAATGATTTCTGCCTGTCCTTTTTTGTCGGAATCTTCGTTATAATATTCATCACGGTAGATAAACATAACAATATCGGCGTCCTGCTCTAAGGAACCAGATTCACGCAGGTGGCTCAGGCTTGGTTTTTTTTCGGTACCCTGCTCTACCGAACGGCTTAACTGGGATAAAGCAATAATCGGAATATCCAGTTCTCTTGCCAGCGCTTTGAGGCTTCGGGAAATCTGGGATACTTCCTGCTGACGGCTTTCGATACGGCCGGTACTGCCCATGAGCTGCAGGTAATCGATAATAACCATAGAAAGCCCCTGTTCCGCTTTTAAGCGACGGGCTTTCGCGCGCACTTCACGTACAGAAATGGCTGGTGTATCGTCAATATAAACCGGTGCTTCGCCTAAAGGAGCAATAGCGTTTACCAGACGAATCCAGTCATCACCAAAAATACGGCCGTTGCGTAAGGTCTGCTGATCAATTTCAGCCATGGAGGAAATCATACGGTTTACCAGCTGTTCTTTGGACATTTCCAGACTGAAAATAGCTACGGGCTCTTTGGTAATCATAGCGGCATTTTGTGCCATGTTGAGGGCAAATGCGGTTTTCCCCATCGCCGGACGGGCCGCCAGAATAATAAAGTCGGATTTCTGCCAGCCGGATGTAATGCGGTCTAAATCAATAAATCCGGAAGTAAGACCGGTCAGACCTTCTTTTTTCTGAGCCAGAATCTCCAGCTGGTTTAATGTCTGACCAATGACTTCGGAAATCGGTGTTAAGCCGGAACGGGTTCGCTTTTGCGAAATTTCCAGCACCATGCGTTCCGCATCATCCAGAATTTTTTCGGTTTCCTCGGTATCATCGTAACTGCGGTTGGAAATGTTGCTGGCAATGCTGATTAAATCGCGCAGCACGGCTTTTTCTTTTACAATGCCTGCGTAATGTACAATATTCGATGCACTGCCAAGGGAGTTGGCAATCTGTGCTACGTAGGCCATACCGCCTGCTTTTTCCAGATTGCCGTCTTTATCAAGCTGTGCCGTGATCGTAACTAAATCGATTGGCACGCCCTGCTCATTCATTTTTCGCATGGTGGCAAAGAGTACCCCATGGTCATGCCGGTAAAAATCGGATTCTTTTAATAACGGGATAACTTCTAAAATTGCATCCCGGTCGTTAAACATGGCCGCCAGTACAGCCTGTTCTGCTTCCAGACTCTGCGGCAGCATTTTGTCATTCGTAAATTCAGCCATAGCGCGGCCTCCTTGTAAACAGTTTAGATATAGTCATTATACACGGAGGGTGCAGCATTTGCAAACTTTTTGAACAGACCTTAAGTAGCTGACATCTATAAGAAAAAGCAGATTGAGGAGTGTATGTTTTCTAATTGAATCGTGTAGCAGATATGCTATAATAAAAGGCAAAGATTTGATTTGGAGTGAGTGCTATGACAAAGACTGATACAAGCTGGAATACAGAAAAACTAGAGCAGATTGCAGCTGCATTGCGTGAGGCTGATCAGATTCTGGTTGGGATTGGCGGAGGTTTTAATCAGGCGGCAGGGGTCAAAGAACTTCCGCTGGATAAAAAACTGACAGGGGATCAATACTGGCCATTCTGGATGCCATATATTAAGGAACAGCGTCTGAATAAAGAGGTGCCGGAATTATACAAACAGCTGGCAGAACTTCTGAAAGGAAAAGACTATTTTATCATCGACAGCAATCCGGATGGTTTCCTGTATTATAGTGGTCTGGAACTGGCACGTATTTATAAGGCGCAGGGCGATATGGCCCGGGTGCTGTGCAGTAAAAACTGTCAGAACCACAGCTGGATCGGGAAACAGTTCTTCAGCAAAGTAGAAGAGGACCCATCCTTTGTGCCAGTATGTCCGCATTGCGGTGCACCGCTTGTGATGAATGTCTATATCGGAAGCAAGTTCTGTGATGAACC
>JAFOFM010000044.1 GCA_017387265.1 Peptococcaceae bacterium
ACCAACGGCGCAGTCAAGCATGCCGATGTTGATGTCACCGAGAAGGACCTGGCTCCTCTGAGCCAGCCTCTGTACGGCAACCTGAAGGAAATGGCTTCCGATCTGAAGACCGCCAGCCAGAGAGGCCTGGTGGAGCGCTTTGACGCCACCATCGGCGCCGGCTCCGTGCTGATGCCTTTCGGCGGCAAGAACCAGTCCACTCCCACCCAGGCCATGGCTGCCAAGCTGCCTGTCCTGCCCGGTGAGTTCTCTTGGCTATAAAGGACGTCAGGTAGGTGACATTTTAAATAATCTTTTACAGCTGGTTTTAGAGGAGCCGACGAAAAATAATAAAACATATCTGTTAAAACAGCTGCCATGTGATAATACGGAATGAGATGTAGAATAATTGAAAGAGGATAGCGTATGACAAGACAAGTGGAAGTCATTCAATCGGAACAGAATCAGTGGCTGAAACGATGCAAAGCTTTACAGCAGAAAAAATATCGTCAGCAATACGGAGAATTTGTGGCGGAAGGTCTGCGTTTTGTGCAGGAAGCCCTGGAAAATCAGGCAGCGCGTGTGATTCTTCTGGATGAAAAACAGAGCAGTTTTCTGGAACAGCTCCCTAATGGTGAGGTACCGGTATATCTGGTGAAAGAGGGGCTTCTGGCAAAAGCCTTAAATACCGTAAATCCACAAGGAATCGCTGCGATTGCAGTGCAGAAAGAGTGGGAATGGCAGGATGTGGCCGGCATGCATCAGATTGTTGTGATTGATGGTGTGCAGGATCCGGGGAATCTTGGCACCATTATGCGTACGGCACTGGCATCGGACACACAGGCGATGATTTGTTTAAAAGGCACTGTGGATTTATATAATGATAAAACATTGCGTTCGACGATGGGCGCAGTATTCCGTCTGCCTGTTTACCACATAGATGATGCAGAAGAAATGTGCAAGGATTTGCATCGCTGGGGATTTCAGCTGGCCGTAGCGGATATTCGGGCAGAGCAGTATTATCATCAGATGCAGTTTCCGGAAAAAACCGCGCTGGTTGTCAGCAATGAAGCCAATGGTCCGCAGCTTATAAAAGAGGGCGACATTATGGTAAAAATTCCGCTGTATCAGGATGCAGAATCACTGAATGTAGCTGTAGCAGCGGGCATACTGATGTATGCGGTTCGTACCGGCAGGGAGGAGAAATAATATGTATTTTCGGCCAAAATGGGAAGAAGTATACTGGTATCTGGGCCAGAATGAAGACGACAAATGGACTTTTATGACAAAAGCCTGTGTGAATGACTGGATGGATATGTATCATATCAGTATGCACAATTGTTATCGCACAAAAGAAGAAGCAATCGATGATGTGTATGAGATGTTATCCAAAATTACACAGGATGATGGCTATATGGTGTGGCAGAGAGACGGCGATCATTCTGCCTTTTAAATAAAAAAATAAAAGCAGAGAGACCTTAATGGTTCCTCTGCTTTTTGTTTTTATGTGTTTATACGAGTATTTTCATCCACTTGCCGCTAAAGGAACGCCACAGGCATAATACGAACTTAATGACTTCCTCGACAATTACAAGGGCATATACCAGATATACCGGCCACTTGAGAGCCAGTGCGCCGATAAAGGCCAGAGGCACACCGATAAACCACATGGTGCAGCTTTCGAATAAAAGCGAGAACACCACATCGCCTCCGGCGCGAAGCACGCCCATAATAACTGTGATATTGACAAGTTTTACCGGCATAGACAGAGCCAGAATACGAATCATCAGAAGCGCATCATTTGCTACCTGGGCAGAATCCAGATTATAGAACCAGATAAACAGCGGTGCAGAAATGATGATAACAACGGTCAACAGGACACCAATTACCATACATAGCAGAATGGAACGATAAGCATATGTTTCTGCCCGTTTTGTAAGGCCCCGGCCAATCGTGTTGCCAACCATGGTTGCAGTAGCACCCGATACCCCCATACCGAAAATCAGGAAGAGATTCTGCACGGTATTGGCAATCTGAATGCTGGCGAGAGCATCGGTGTCAATGCGGCCGTAGGCTGCGGTATATACAATGGTAGCCAGCCCCCAGCAAAGTTCATTCAGCATAACCGGGAGAACGGTGCGCCAGTCCTGCAGTAAAAATGCCGGATGAAAGTCAAAATCAGAAGGTTTTACAGCCAGAGGCGTGTGTTTCCCATATACATAGACAAGTATAATCGCAGCTTCCAGAATACGTGCAAAAAGTGTTGCAAGGGCAGCCCCTTTTACACCAAGAGCTGGTGCGCCGAAATGACCAAAAATCAGCACATAATTCAGAAAGGTGTTGGTCACTAGTGCAATCGTGCTGGCAATCATAGGGAGAAAGGCATTTTCAATACTGCGAGATGCAAAACCAAATGCATATGTTAATCCGGAAAACAGTGTGCCGAAAGCAAGTGTCCGGATATAAACCGCTCCAAGACGCACGACATTCGGATCATCGTTGAACAGCAGAATAATCTTTTCTGCAAAAAAGAAGCCAATCAGAGAAAATAGAAGACCGACACCGAGTGCGTACAAAAGAATGATTCCCAGATATTTTTTAATGGATGCGATATCCTGCCTGCCCCAGTATTGGGCGATAAAAATACAGTACCCGCTGCATCCGCCTACCAGTGCTACAATATTAAAAAAGAAAAACTGTGTGGCGACCCCTACTGCAGCCAGTTCTACTGTGCCTACACGGCCAATCATAATCGTATCAATCATATTTAATGATGATGAAATCAGGTTTTGCAGAATAATCGGGATGGCAATTTTCATCAACGTCGATGAAAAGGTGCGATCATGATAAAAATCAAGTAAAAACTGTCGCAACGGCATCAATCCTTTGCAATAGAATTATAGAAATAGAAATCGTAGAAATAAAAAGCGACTCTCTTATCTTATCCTGTTCCGGAACAACTGTCAAATAAAACAGCAGAGAATATAAAAATATTAACGAAAATTAATGGCAAAAAAACGCTGCAGCAGATAGGCGTATCTGGCGCAGCGTTCAGGATTCTGTCCGGTCTTTTTGAATTTGAAGAAAAAAGAATTACATATTTGCAACAAACATCGTACTTACAGTGGTTTTATGATTCTGTAAGGTGCTGATGCGAGCTGCCAGTGCATAGCTTTCTTCCGCAGCGGATTTGCGGTATTTTGCTTCTGCGATTTCGATTTCACGGTTCAGTGCAATCAGTTCGAGCACTAAATGTTTTAATGCGTCTTCTTCTGGAAGAGCGATATCGGCCAGAAGTTTTTCAGATTTGCTGTCACCTTTTAAGAGCGCTTCAGCGAGTTCCTCTTCGCTCAGCACAACCGGCTGTGCAAATTTTTCGTCTGCTGCAATCAGTTCCTCGGTGGATGCAGCCAGTGCAATTGCTTGAATGTCCTGCAGATTCATAAAAATAGCCCCCTTAACACATAAAAATACGATTCAAAAACGATAAATTTATTATATCACAATTATTAGCGATGTACATATATTTTTGATAAATAGACAGATAATTTATAAAATTTTTTATATTGTGTGCGCAGACTGGAATGTTATGTTTTGAGAATGCGTGATTTATGGTATATTAATAATAAGATGATACAAATATGATATGGTATCAGCAGCGCAAATATGCGTGAAAGAAAGAGGGATAAAGTATGAGACGTGTTTTAGATCAGGAAATTATGAATGAAATGATGGAGCGTTACTCCACTATGTATTTTTCGGAGGAACCAGTAGATGATGCCGATTTAAATGCTATGCTTTTAGCAGCGACACAGGCGCCATCTGCTTATAATGAACAGCCATGGCGGTTTTTTGTAGCAAAAACACCGCAGGATAAAGAGATGCTGATGGAATATATGCTGCCGGGTGAAAAAGAATGGATTTCCAAAGCGCCGGTACTGATTCTTTTAGCAGGCAATATGGGGGATACCCATAATGGTCTGTATAATTACTGGACCGCTTTTGACACCGGCTGTGCGTGGGGTTATCTGACACTGGAAGCTCAGAGAAGAGGGTATGTAACCCATTGTATCGGCTCTTTTGATCGTGTGGATTTACGCGGTGAGTTTCAGGCATCAGAAGACCTGGAGATTTACGGCATTGTAGCCTTAGGTCGTCCGGCAGATGCTTCTGTAACTGCCAAAGAAAAACAGATGCCTCGTAAAACCGTAAATGCGGTTCAGCTGCGTCGCAGATAATAAGCATTTCTTATTTCACCAATATTTAAGAAAATGTCAAGATAAATTTGCATCTTTGTTCACAATCAAAATAACAGTAATTCCACAAAGTGAGGGGGTGTTATTGTGGAAGAACAATGGCAGTGTGATGAGTTCTGTGTGCATAATCATGTGTTAGACCGACTGCAGAAAACTCCGCTTCCGGAGGAAAAAATCCAGCAGACAGCTGAATTATTTAAGGTTCTGGGCGATAACACCAGAATTAAGGTTTTATATTACCTGCTGCAGGATGAATTATGTGTCTGCGATTTAACGGTGCTAGTAGGCAGCACGCAGTCTGCGGTGTCACACCAGCTGAGGGTTTTACGCAACCTGCGAATTGTACAGGGCCGTAAAGAAGGGAAACAGGTTTTTTACAGTATCTGTAACGAAAATGTGCGTCAGCTTTTGAGAGAAATACTGGCGATATAAAAAATACAAATTGCTCAACGATAATGGTTTGCATCGTTTTTCACAATAAAAAAAGATTGCGCAAAGCCTAAGAAACAGTATAGAATAATATCAGGACAGATGTGTTGTCCTCAAAGACATATTAATTTATGGGAATTCTGTTCAGACAGTCGAAACAGTACAAGTGGCGGTCTGTGGACGGTCTGTGATAAGAGACCCAGTTTTTAAAGCTTTAGTAATGGTTTCATTAAATTTATTTCGTTGAGGTGAATCAAATGGAAAAACACAAAAATTTAGAAAACAAAGGCATGAGCAGACGTCGTTTTCTAAGTGTTATGGCAGGTGCCGGCGCAGTAGGCGCTGCTGCAACCATGACTGGCTGCAGACCTGTCAGTGATCCAAGTGGCACCGGCTGGCTGCCAAATCAGTATCTGAATGCAAGCGCAATGCCTGCACAGGTAAAAGGTCGTGTTCCTCTGGATCCAGACAACGTATCTCTGGTACGTAATGACGAAAAATGTATCCTGTGCGGTCAGTGTATTGAAGCGTGCGAAAAAGTACAGAGCGTATTTGGTTACTATGAACTGCCTGTAATGGATCAGTTTATCTGCGTACATTGCGGTCAGTGTTCTCTGTGGTGTCCAACTGGTGCAATTGCTGAACGCAGTGATGTAGAAAATGTATGGAAAGCAATTCAGGACCCTGAAACAACTGTAATCGTTCAGACTGCTCCAGCAACTCGTGTTGGTATCGGTGAAGAGTTCGGCATGGGCGCAGGCGCATGGGCGGAAGGTCAGATGGTAACTGCACTGCGTCAGTTAGGCTTTAACGTAGTTGTAGATACTAACTTCAGTGCTGACTTAACCATCATGGAAGAAGGTTCTGAACTGGTTGAACGTGTGACAACAGGTGGTGTACTGCCACAGATGACATCCTGCTGTCCAGGCTGGGTTAAATTCGTAGAATACTACTATCCGGAATTAATCCCAAATCTGTCTTCTGCACGTTCTCCAATGATGATGCATGGTTCTACTCTGAAAACCTACAATGCAGAAAAACTGGGTGTACCATACAACAAAATCGTAAACGTAGCAATTATGCCATGTGTTGCTAAAAAATTCGAAGCAAGCCGTTCTCAGTTTGCCGGTTTAGAAGGCGGTACTGGTAAATACTACAACGATGACACTGTAAAAGATATGGACTATGTACTGAGCGTTCGCGAACTGGCTGACATGATTCGCGAAAAATTAGGTGACATCGATTTCGCAAACCTGCCAGAAGGTCAGTATGACCAGATTGGTTCTACTGCAGGTTTAATCTTCGGTAACACCGGTGGTGTAATGGAAGCAGCGGTACGTTCCGCATACTACCTGATCACCAAAAATGCTCCTCCAACATCTCTGTATAACCTGGAACCAGTTCGTGGTCTGGAAGGCATCAAACGTGCTTCCGTAAACGTACCAGGTGTTGGCGATGTAAAAGTAGTTGTAGCATCCGGTTTAGCAAATGCTCGTCAGTTATGTGAAGAAATTAAAGCTGGTAAAGCAGATTTCCACTTCTTAGAAGTTATGGCTTGCCCAGGTGGTTGTATCTCCGGCGGCGGTCAGCCAAAAACAGCTGTTCCACCTCAGGACTGGGTACGCGAAGCTCGTACTGCAACCATGTATAACCACGATGCTGCCGGCACTATTAACGGTGCGGCTGCGGGTGCTGGTCAGATGGAAACTGAAAAAGGTTCTCTGCGTCTGAGCCACGAAAACCCTCAGATTGCTGAAATCTACGCAGATTTCCTGGAAAAACCATTAAGCCACCTGGCACATGACCTGTGTCATACTCATTATGAAGACAGATCTGGCTCTTTAGTCAGAAAAGAAGTGTGAGAAGGGGGAGGAATAAATAATGGCTAATGCTGTTACAAATCAGAAAAGCGTTCTGGTTGACTTAACAAAATGTGTAGGCTGCGGCAGCTGTACTGTTGCATGCAAACTTTGGAATAATCAGAGTTTCCAGAACCCTCAGACAAACGAATTTGAAAATGCACACGGCGTTGGTGTTCAGTTAGACAGCAACACCTGGACAACCGTTGAGCATAAAAAAGTAAATAAAGATGGTCAGGAAGTATGGCGTTTTGTAAAACGTCAGTGCATGCACTGTCTGGAACCTGCATGTTCCTCCGTATGCTTTGCACACGCATTCCATCAGACTGCAGAAGGCGCAGTACAGTACGATCCTAGCGTATGCGTAGGCTGCCGTTACTGCATGATCGCTTGTCCATTCGATATTCCAAAATATGAATGGGAAAAAGTTCTGCCATCCGTTATGAAATGTCAGTTCTGCTCTTCCAAACTGGCTGAAGGTGAAGCTCCAGCATGTGCAAGCGTATGTCCTACCGATGCACTGATGTTTGGCAACCGTGATGAACTGCTGGCGAAAGCTCATGAAATCATCGCTAGCGATAGCAGATATCTGAACCATGTATACGGTGAAAAAGAAGTTGGCGGTACCAGCTGGCTGTATATCTCCGACGTAGATTTCGGTGAACTGGGCTTCCCAACCAATCTGCCGGAAAAATCTATTCCGCAGAACGTACATGGTTTTACCCGCTTTACAATTCCAATTTTTGCTGTAGGTGCTGCAGCGTGGACTGGTGTTAGTCTGTATGCGAAACGTCGTCATGCAGTTGCACATGGTCATCATGCAGACCACGAAGGCAAAGAGTAAGAGAGGGAGGTCTTCAAGATGAAAGAATGGGTTTTCAAGAGTCCAACAGGTAGATGGAACTTAAGATTAACACCAATCAGACTGGGTATGCTGGCATTTATTGCATTCTCCCTGGTTATGATTTTAGCAAGATATTATGCTGGTCTGGGTTACTGGACCAACTTAAGCGACGCTGTGCCATGGGGTGCATGGATTGGCGCTGACATGAACGTAATCGCACTGGCTGGTGCTGGTTTCAGTACCGCGATTATCACACATATTTTCCACGCAGAAAAATTTGATCCAGTATCCAGAAGATGCTTACTGTTAAGCTTCATCGGTTATGTACTGGTACTGTTAATCTTAATCGTGGAAATCGGTCGCTGGGATAACTTCTGGACACCATTTGTATCTCCTGGTATCCACTCCCCAATGTTCGAAGTTTACATGTGTATCGTAGCTTACCTGATTTTACAGGTAATTGAATTAATCGAAGTTGGCGCAGAAAAAGTTGCTCCTAAATTAAAGAAAAAAATGGCTCCAATCATGCAGATCGTATTCATCGCTGCATGTACTGTACCTCTGGGTCACCAGGCTTCTCTGGGTTCTCTGTACCTGGCTATGCCAGCGAAACTGGATCCGATCTGGGCTACTCAGATGATGCCATGGTTATTCGTTCTGAGTGCATTTTTCGTAGGTCCTTGCGTGGCTATCGTTGAATACATCTGGACCAATAGCCGTTACAACATGAAAATCGATACTGAAATGCTGTATGGCTTAGCTAGAATCTCTGCAGTACTGATGGGCGTATTCTTCGTACTGAAATCTGCAGACCTGGTAATGCGTGGTCAGTTAGGCAACGTATTTGCATTCAATGGCGTAAGCAATATGTTCTTACTGGAAATGCTGTTAGTGAGCGTTGTTCCAATCATCATTCACCTGACACCATTCGGCAGAACAAAAGGCGGTTTACTGACCTTCGGTATCGTAGGTATGATCGGTCTGATTCTGACCCGTCTGAACGTAGTGTTCACCGGTATGAGCGCACACGTAGCTTCTCTGGGAAGCAGCTACTTCCCATCCTTCATGGAAATCGTTTCTACAGTAGGTCTGTTCTTCGTAGCATTCCTGGCTTATATGTGGGTAACTGAAAACTTCCCATTCTTCTTCGGTGTTGCAGGCGACGCTGATAAAGAAGTAGCAAACGAATCCGAAAGCGGCTACAACCAGGCAGTTCTGTAATTTGAATATTACGAAAATGCAAAAGAGACTCTCATATGAGAGTCTCTTTTTTATGTTTTAGCAAAATGAACACGTGGGTTCGTTGTATAGATTTGTTTCCATCGCGGCATACTACTGCTAAAAGGGAGGCGGAAGTATTTGGAACAGAATTTTGAGCAAAGAATTCAGGAGAGGCAAGCGAGGCTGCAGAACGTAAGCGACACAAATACAGAGGACATAGAACATATATTAACGGAGCTGCAGGAAGAACATCAGCATCTTGTTATGATGACGGCCAATAGCATTGATGGTGCTGAAGAGGGCTATTATCAGCAGCTGATTAAACAGAACGAGAATCAGCGAACGATGGCGGAAACTGCAATCGATAAACGGTATCAGGCACTGGTAAAGCAGGTTATGCCGAAAGCACCGCTGGCAAAAAATATTAGCCGTGCATTTCTGACAGGGGGGCTTATCTGTACTTTTGGGCAGCTGATTATCAATACCGTCATGCTGCAGTACAGTGTGGATTTTAAAATGGCAGCACCGATTGCAAGTATTACCATTGTTATTATCACAGCTCTTTTAACCGGAATCGGCATTTATGATGAAATCGGCCGGTTTGGCGGAGCCGGGTCCATGGTTCCAATCAGCGGCTTTGCAAATTCAGTTGTATCGGCAGCACTGGAGTTTAAACGGGAAGGCATGATTTACGGTATCGGAGCCAAGATTTTTCAGATAGCCGGGCCTGTTATTTTATACGGGACGCTGGCATCGGTTATCATTGGTCTGATTGATTATGTGGCGGGGTGAGTGTATGGGCAGATGCATTGGAACGAGGAGTATTCAGTTTGAACATCCGGTAGCCATTCGGTCCTGGGCTACGGTAGCAGGCCGAAAAGAAGCCTCTGGCAAATTAAAAAGACAGTTTGATTTTATTTTAGAGGATAATATTTTTGGCGAAAAATCCTGGGAACGCGCAGAACAGAAGATGCAGCAGTATGCCATCGAACTGGCAATGGAAAAGGCATCGCTCTATGGTCATCAGCTGGATTATTTTCTGGGTGGTGATTTACTGAATCAGATTATTGCCACAAGTTATACGGCGCGTAATATTGGTGCACCGTATTTTGGCCTGTATGGGGCCTGCTCTTCTCTGGTGGAGGGTATGATACTGGCATCCTGTTTACTGGATGGCGGTTTTGGCAGGCGGGCTGCGGTGTGCACCTCCAGTCATCATGACGCAGCGGAACGACAGCTCCGGTATCCAACGGAGATGGGTGTACAGCGCACTTTATCTGCGCAGTGGACAGTAACCGGAAGTGGTGCCTATATTCTGGATCAGGAGGCTGGTAACTGGTATATTACAGGAGCAGTGCCGGGGCGTGTGATAGACCGGGGTATTAAAAACAGTTCGGATATGGGCTCGGCCATGGCGGCATCTGCTGTGGATACCATCTCGGCCTGGCTGGAAGATATGCACGATCTGGATACTCTGGATTATATTATTACCGGCGATTTAGGGAAAATCGGCTATGAAATCTGCCGTCAGCAGCTCACGGAACGCGGTTTCGATATTGCGGGCAAATATTATGATTGCGGCATGCAGCTGTATCATGCCGAAGATCAGGATGTTCATGCAGGGGGCAGCGGATGCGGCTGCTCGGCCGTGGTACTTGGTGCAAAATATCTTCCGCTTATGGCAGAAAAACAGCATAGCCGTCTGTTATTAGTAGGTACAGGCGCTTTGCTGAGCCCGTTAACGGTACAGCAGGGACAAACCATCCCGGGTATTGCGCACGCAGTTTTGATTGAATATCATCAGGAGGGATCGGGATGTTAAATGGTCTGGCAATCGCATTTATAACCGGTGGACTGATTTGTGTACTTGCACAGCTGATTATCGAGCTGACGCCCTATTCCATTACTCCGGCGCATATACTGGTAGGGTATGTGGTAGGCGGTGCTGTTTTAAGCGGTTTAGGATGGTATCAGCCGCTAGTGGATTTTGCAGGTGCCGGAGCTAC
>JAFOFM010000045.1 GCA_017387265.1 Peptococcaceae bacterium
CCTCCCCAGGCGCAATAGCCAGCGTATTTGAACCATCATTCCACTGCTCGCGGGCAGAATCAATCACATTGTTGCTCCCGCATTTAATGAGTGTTACATGATCCAGATGCAAATGCCGTTTTAAAATATCCTCCAGCGTGCTGGTCTCCTGCGTAATACGGATACGCTTACTGCCGTCCCGCTCAATGACAAACACATCCATATCGCGCATAATGTTCGGGTGAATCGTGAATTTATCATAGTCCACCATAGTAAAGACCGTATCCAGATGCATAAAGGTACGCTGTTTTGGAATATTAATAGCCAGTATTTTTTTGAAGTGGCTTTCTTCCGTTAATACCTTCTGGGCAAATTTTTCGATTGCGTTTTCATGTGTACGCTGCGAAATTCCGATTGCGATTGTTTCCTTATTTAAAATCAGAATATCGCCGCCCTCCAGCGAGAAGTTTTCACTGCGGTCATACCATACCTCGGTATTTTTATAGAGCGGATGATATTCAAATATAAATTTGGCAAACAGAGTTTCCCGATGTCGTGTTTCGGTAAACATTCGATGAATACTCACACCATTGCCGATAGAAGCAAACGGGTCACGGGTAAAATATAAATTCGGCATCGGATCCAGTACAAATGGATAATCGTTATTCAGATTGCGTAAAAAATCGCCAAGGCTCTTACCCTCCGCCTGCTGAATTTCGGTTTTCCGAATACCAGCCATCATCTTTGCAATCATCGTTTTATTATCCAGCGACCGGAAATAATCGGTCAGGATATCCCGTTCCCGACTGGTGGTAATACTGGCATCGTCAATCAGTTCCTGAATCAGCTGTTCTTTTACATCCTGATTGATAATGGATTCCGCCACCAGATCACTTAAATACACCACTTCCACGCCATTCTGACGCAGAATATCGGCAAAACTGTTATGTTCCTCCTGCGCAATACGCAAATAGGGAATATCATCAAACAGCAGTCGTTCCAGATATTCAGGCATCAGGTTTTCCAGCTCTTGGCCGGGCCGGTGAAGCATAACCTTTTTCAGTCTGCCGATTTCAGAATTCACATGAATTGCTGGGATCTGCACATTAACACCTCATTTCAGTTTTTTTCAGATTTTCTGCTCTCGTTTTACGATACAGAAGCTCCTGTGTTCCTGTACTGCATCCTTATCTTGTGTGGCAAAGCACACGCTTATACTGTCAAATTCCTCCTGTTTTTTGTATTATGCACAGATAAGCCTTGCGTATTATCACCTGAAAAAATATAATAAGAATGATAGGCTTTTTATGTTTTTTTATCAGACAGCATGGAGGTTTTATATGAAATTTTATACATTCAAGATGAAAACAACCGGAAAAGAGGAACTGGCAATTGGATGTGCCTGCAACGAGGATCGTTTATATCCGCTTAGTCAGTTTGATATGCACTTTGCAGATATGACCGATTTAATTTCCCGTATTACCCCGGCCGAACTGCAGATTTTAAAAATCGCCAGCCAGAAGGAAGACGGGCTGCGCTTTGTTCCAAAAGCAGATACCATTGCCTGCTCGCCAATCATCTCTCCGCGTCAGGATGTAATCTGCCTTGGCATTAACTATATGGCACATGCAGAGGAATCGGCCCGCTATAAAAAAGAAGCCTTCGGCGGTGACCGTCCATATCCGATTTATTTTGCAAAACGTGTAAATGAGGCAGTTGGCGATGGCGGCATTGTACCAGCTTATGAAAACCTGGTAGACAGTCTGGATTATGAGGTAGAACTGGCTGTTGTTATCGGTAAAGATGCAAAAAATGTAGCAAAAGAAGATGCATACGACTATGTATTTGGTTATACCATTTTAAACGATATGAGTGCCCGCAATTTGCAGACCCGTCATAAACAGTGGTATTTCGGTAAAAGTCTGGACGGCTTCACCCCAATCGGACCATGCATTACAACTATTGATGAATTCCAGAACCCGCCGGAACTGGCTATCAAAAGCTATGTAAACGGTGAACTGCGTCAGAACAGCAACACAAGTCTGCTGATTTTTGATGTAGCCCATGTAATCTCTGAATTATCTCAGGGTATGACCTTAAAAGCCGGCACCATTATTGCAACCGGCACCCCGGCCGGCGTCGGCATGGGGTTTGAACCGCCTAATTTCCTAAAACCAGGGGATACCGTTACCTGTGAAATCGAAAAAATCGGTACACTGACCTGTACCATTCAATAGGCAGACACACATAAGCAAAAACGCCGTTTAAAGAAGAGGCATACTCTCTTTAAACGGCGTTTTTTTGTTATATTCGTTATATATATTTTTTTATTTCTGTTCCGCATCTACACGGCGGCGTAATACTTTTTCCCCCATTGGCTGGTAGGTTTTCTTCATAGCACCACCGGCGAAAATAGACATTTTACGCAGATAGTCATCCATCTCCTGGCAGAACCACAGAGCATCGGTCTGGAATTCCTCGTAACCCTCCTGCTCTAAATCAGACCAGTCGTAAGCATTTAAAAAATACTGTTTTAACAGCTGTAAAAACATGTTGGCAGATGGATCCACTTTTACAACCTGCTGAAAGAATTTAACCAGTTTTACGGCCGCTGCATTAATCCCTAAATCACGCACCGCCATAGAGTCATAGGTTACTCGATTCCCGGAATGAGCTAACGGACGGAAGTTAATATAGTCAACCAGACGTCCCAGTGTATCGCGAGCTTCGTTTACAGAAGCAATATGTTTAATTTCACCAATAATACTCAGTGGCACAAAATCCAACTCCCTTTTGATTGTGCAGATGCACATAATTTTTATATGTTCGATTTTTCTGTCGAAATAGATTCCATAAATCGTTCTTTTATTTTTTCCATGAAAAACGCCCCGTCTCAAGGGGCGGTTGTACTGCATTTCGGCACTATACCGATGAGTTACAGTTTTGTATATTAGCACTTGCCATACCGTTAGTCAAGCAACTGCCGCAAGTATTTTTTAGTGCTGCAGCATAATTTTCAAACTGCTGTTTTTCAGCAAAATCAGAGAACTTTACATCTCTCTCTCTTTCCCTTATACTAAATAACAATCAAATCTTTTGCAACCGAAAGATGCAACCTATTTATTGAAAGGCAGGGGTGCTTATGCCTCAAATGAGCAACAGAATACAGCTGTTTACGGACTCGGTTATTCGTCGTATGACCCGTATCAGCGATGCCTGCGGCGCTATTAATCTATCGCAGGGATTTCCCGATTTTCCACCGCCAAAAGCGTTAACCGATACATTAAAACAGATTGCCGATGACGGACCGCATCAATATTCAGTTACCTACGGTGCCGATAATCTGCGTGAGGCAATTGCAAAAAAAGCCTCTCCGGTTTTAGGCTATCCGGTTTCCGCCGAAGATGAAGTTCTGGTAACCTGCGGCAGCACCGAAGCTATGATGTGCGCAATGATGACTGTCTGCAATCCGGGGGACAAAGTCGCTATCTTCTCCCCGTTTTACGAAAATTACATGGCGGACACCATTTTATGCGGTGCAGAGCCGATTTTTATCCCGCTGGTTCCGCCATCTTATGAGTTCGACATTACGCTTTTAGAAAAAGCTTTTGAAGAAGGCGCTAAAGCGCTGGTGGTCTGCAATCCGTCAAATCCGTGCGGAAAAGTGTTCAGCCGAAGCGAACTGGAAGCCATTGCAGCGCTTGCCATTCGCTACGATGCCTTTGTAATTACTGATGAGGTATATGAACATATTATCTATGAACCATACACACACATCGCCATGGCATCACTGCCCGGCATGCGGGAACGCACCATCACCTGCAATTCCTTTAGTAAAACCTATTCCATTACCGGCTGGCGGCTCGGGTATTTAATTGCGCCGGCTGAAATTGCCGATGCCTGCCGCAAGGTACACGATTTTCTTACAGTAGGAGCGCCTGCCCCTCTGCAGGAAGCCGTTGTAACCGCACTTGGCTTCCCTGAATCCTATTATAAAGACCTGCAGCATACCTATGCCGAAAAACGTCAGTATTTTCTGAATGGCCTGGATGCGCTTGGCATTGCCCATAATATCCCGCAGGCAACCTATTATGTGATGGTGGATATTTCTGCGTGGCTTTCGCTGCCGCAGTTTCAGGGCTGGAGCGATTTACAGTTCTGCGAGTGGATGACCGAAACCATTGGCGTAGCAGCCGTACCCGGCTCCAGCTTTTTCCGTGAACCGGTAAATCACCTGATTCGCCTTCACTTTGCCCGGGAGCAGGAAACACTCACCGAAGCCCTGCATCGCCTCCGGAAAATGGCGAATATGCTGCCGAAAGGAGAAGCAAAATGAAGCTAACCGTTTTATGCGATAACTATACCATTATTGACCGCTATCTCCTCGGAGAACCGGCGCTTTCCTTTTATCTCGAGGATGGTGACCAGCGTATTTTATTTGATACGGGCTACAGCGATGTATTTTTAAAAAATGCACAGACACTCGGCATTGATTTATCCCGTACACCGCTCATCGTGCTTTCCCACGGACACAACGACCACACCAGAGGCCTTTCTGTCCTCGCTGAAAATCATCTGCTGAAAGATACGACTATCCTTGCCCACCCGGCGGCGCTATGGCCAAAATACGTGCAGCACGACGATTTTAAAGAGGACATCGGCGCGCCCTATACATCCGATAAACTGCAAAAGCTCTGTTCTCTGCAGCTTTCTGCAAAGCCGGTATCTATTTCTGAAAACCTCTGGTTTCTCGGAGAAATTCCGCGATATTTCCCATTTGAAAATACAGGAGTCGCACATAGCTTCACGATCTCAAACGATGCGGTTCTGCCTGATGGCCTGTTAGATGATACTGCGCTGGTTTACACC
>JAFOFM010000046.1 GCA_017387265.1 Peptococcaceae bacterium
ACTGTTTATCAATGGCCAGGTTCACCATACACGCGGTGAAGATATATACCACCAGCACCATGACTTCAAAGAGAATGCTGGAATAAGGCCTTGGATAAAAGGTGGATGCAACGTTCATGAGAAAGCGGACGGGGAAATAAAGCCCCAGCCACGCGGAGATTTTATAAAACCGGCGGCGGAATTCCATACTTTGCACGGTGGCATTCGCCCGGTTTTTGTAATGCGCATACTCAAAACCGCCGATGGCCGCAATAAACGGAATAAAACTCAGAAATGCGAAAACCGCATTCTGCAGAATCACCACGCTCATAAACTGAATCAGCAGCACCATAACTTCTAAGGTAATCAGATAAATAAGAATACGCCCCATATCGTTTTTATTTACAGTCTGCACCTCAGGCTGCGGTTTTGGAATTTCGTATTCATCCATATCATCATTTAAGAGATAATCGGCACTCACGGCAAATACTTTACTTAACTGCCGGATGTTATTGGCGTCAGGCAGAGCGGAGCCCGACTCCCAGCGGGAAATTGCCTGACGGGATACGTTTAGTTTTTCGGCCAGCTGTTCCTGGCTCATTCCCTCTTTTTTGCGAAGCATTAAAATTTTGTCGCCCAGTTTCATAAAATCACCCCTGCTGTCCTGTTTTCCTGCTCTCATTATAGCAGAGCGTCCCTTTTCAGGCTATCACTTATGGGTTGCAATTGCGCAACAAGAGGTTACAAGGGAGAAAATAGCGGTTTTATGCACATCTCAGAAACAAAAAGCAGAACAGCTGGTTTGCTTTCCCGCAAACAGCCTGTTCTGCTTTTCTGTATTTTCAGTATTCTTATTCGGTTTTACACTTCAAACCACTCTTTTTTGTAGCGTTTATCCAGATAGTTTTTCAGCGCCCATACAATGGCAACGGCCAGAATATAAAGCACCAGATATACTTTCCAGATTGGCATGTAGCTTCCGGCTGCATCGTATACCAGCCCGGAGATAAATGGCCCTGTGGAGGCGCCAATGGTATAGGCAATGGTAGTCAGGCTTAAAATATCCGCATAGTCCCGCTGGCCGAAAAAGCCGCTGGCAAGCTGCGGCATCCCTACGCTGGTATAAATACTCCCGCAGCTGTAACATACCGCAAACAGCAGAGCCAGCATCGGTTCTTTCGCAAAAATCAGACAGATAATCGCCATGGTAAGGGATATCCCCATAAATAAAATCCCGGCCCGGGTTCCTTTTGCGTCAAATACCATACCAAGAAGAATTTTGCCGGCTATAATGCACACCGATTGTGTTGAATAAACCAGGGCGACAAAGGCAGCGCTATGGCCTGCATCGGTTAAATAAGCGGCAATGTGCATATGCACCCCGCCAATTACCAGCGACCATAACAGCATAGCAAATAAAAACACCCAGAAAAACCATCTGGTCCGAACATCACTTAATTTTGGCCCGGTAACAGCTTTTGCCGCGGATTTTGACTCGTTCTGTTTTTCAGCGGCTTTTGCATCCCGATACGGTTCTGCCCCTCGTTCTGCAGGAGACCGATAAGCGAATATCAGCGTAAGCGGCAGACAGAACAGACCCATTAAAAGCCCCATGGCTACATAGCTTGCCTGCCAGCCCACATTTTCCAGCAAAGCGGTAAGCACCGGTGATAATACCGCCGACCCAAATCCGCTGCCGGTAAAGGCAATCCCTAATGCCATCCCTTTGCGATCCACAAACCAGTTATTGATTAACAGCGAGCCTACCATCTGGGTACAGCCGGCCGTACCGGCACCTACAATGGCTGCAATTACGTAAAAATGCCATGGCGCACGTGCCAGCGAATAAGAGGCAAAGCCCCCGGCTACCAGCGCCACACTAATCCCGACCACATAACGGGCAGGATATTTTTTCAGCATTTTTGTGACAAGCGGCAGGGCAAAGGCCACCGATACCCCGGATATGGTAAAGAGCAGAGAAAAGGCGCTGCGTTCCATACCCAGACCCTCCGTTACCGGTACCAGAAACATACTGTGCAGGTTCTTAATGATAGTGAAAATAAAAAACATCAGCACAAAACAATATACTACAATCCCGTAGCAGAAGAGATTCTGCTTTTTCCCGTTTTTTGATGTTTGCATAATTGCTCTCCTCCTCCGAATGACTATTTCTGTTTTGCTGCAAACCAGACATCATCATAATGTTTTTCCAGATGGGTTTTCACCAGCCACAGAATAACAGCGGATACGGTAAACAGTGCTAAATATACCATCCAGATAATCCGGTAACTGCCTAATGCATCAAAAGCCAGCCCGGAAATAAAAGGACCAAACGATGCCCCTAAAATATAGGCCATATTAACAACACTCAAAATTTCAGCATAGCTCTTCTGCCCGAAGAACCCGCCAATTAACGATGGAATCCCTACGCTGGAAAACGAAATGCCGCATCCGTAGGCAATGGCAAACAATACTGCCAGAGCAGGCTGTTTTGCTAACAGCAGCAGCACTAACCCTAAGGCAAAGGTGCCGGCCATAAAGAACAGCCCGGCTTTGCTGCCTTTGGCATCAAAAATCATACCCGCTGCAATTTTCCCCACAACCAGGCTAACGGCCTCAACCGAATACACCATCGCTACAAACTGGGCGGTATGCCCTACATCGGTTAAATACGCCGGGAAGTGAGAATGAATCCCGCCAATGGCAAAAGACCATCCTGCCATCCCGAATAAAAAGGCCACAAAAAATCCCTTTGTACGGATTGCTTTCATTTCCGGACCCTGCGGCTCAGTGTTTACCGGCTTGTCTTCTTTTTTAGACGAACCGTCACGATAAGGCTGCGCATTTTTTTCGGCCGGATTAATCGATGCAAAAATCAGCGTCAGAGGAACGCAGACTGCCAGCATAGTAAGGCCGCACAGCAGATAACTGGTGCGCCATCCGTATGTGGTAAGCAGATGGGTAACCACCGGCGATAACAGGGCCGCCCCGAAACCGCTTCCGGTAAGGCCGATGCCCAGCGCCAGCCCTTTGCGGTCTTCAAACCAGTTGTTGATTAAAAGCGATGCCACCATCAGGGTACAGCCAGAGTTCCCGGCCCCCATCACAACGGCAATGGCAAAAAAATGCCACAGCTCGGTTGCCTGCGAAAACATGGTAAAGCCGCCGCCGGTCATCAGAATAAACAGCGAGATTACATACTTTGCCGGATATTTCTGCAGTAATTTGGTTACTACCGGCAGCGATGCCACCCCGGCAAAGCCGGCAATGGTAAACATCAGCGAAAACGCACTGCGTTCCATACCCAGCCCTTCTGTTACCGGCACCAGAAACAGACTGTGCAGACTCCCTACAATGGTCTGAATCAGAAACATCAATATAAAGCTATAACCTACAATCTGAAAACATTTCCACCTGTTATTACTCATAAATAAATCTCCTCACTGTACAGGATATTACTCCTATAATCATCTCTTATGATAAATGATAGCACTGTTAATTCATACATACCAATATCATTTCCGTTTCAGATAAAAGCAAACATATTTATGATTTATTATTAGAATGAAAAAGCAGACCAGCTACCGCCGTCCATTAAAACGGGCAGTCACTGTTCATCATAAAATTAGCCGGTACCATATTCTGATACCGGCTTTAC
>JAFOFM010000047.1 GCA_017387265.1 Peptococcaceae bacterium
ATAACTGCTGCCATCCGGTAAAATAAGCTCTACATCCGGCCCCAGCGGTGTTTTATTTTTTTCATATACCACATTCCCGTCTTCCAGCGTTTTTGCTTTGAATTTATCCTGCTTTGGACGGCGAATAATCGTATATACCTGATCATAATACTGAAACCGGAATTCCACTTCCGTAATCAGATCCTGCCGCGCATACTGGCTTCGCATCATCTCGCCGCTTCGTTTGCCGCCGCTTGTCTCATCAAAAAGTGCAAAGGTAATGGCATCAAAAATGGTAGTCTTTCCGGCACCAGTATCCCCGGTAATCAGAAACAGCCCGTTCTGGACACTGGCAAAATCAATTTCCGCCTCCTGATAGGAGCCAAATGCCTGCATTCGTATATAAAGCGGTTTCAATTATACCATCTCCTCTGCTGTTTCGATAACCCCGGCCAGAATACGTTCTTCATCCTCATTCATCGGCTGGCCGTTCATTTCCTGATAAAACTCACGGAATGCTTCAAATGGAGTCAGGTGTTCCTCACTAGTCATGGTCTGCTCCAGTTTGTGACGCACACGTGTATTATCAAGCCGCACCTCCAGAATGCGATGATACCGTTCTTCCAGCTGGTCTTTCGGCCGGTAAAGGCTTTCCTCATCGGTCAGTGTAATGCTTACATAATCCTCTGCCGGTGCATCTTTCAGATTTAAAATCTCCTCCAGCGTGCCGCTCAGTTTTTTTACATCATGAAGCGGAGCCAGCGGCAGCTGTTCGATAACGGGCGGCTCGCCCTTTTCCCCCAGTGTTACCACGGTAATGCCTTTTGTATGGCCTGCCTCGCTAACCGAATATTTGAGCGGTGTACCGCTGTAACGAATATGTTCCGCCCCCATGCGCTGAGCCCCATGAATATGGCCTAATGCCACATAGTCAAAGTTTTCCACATGGCGCGTATCCACACTGTCAATGCCGCCTACGGCAATATAGGTCTGTTCGGATTCACAGCGTTCCGGCTCAGCTGTGCCCGCCACAAAAAACTGATGGGCCACCAGTACATTACGCCGGCTGTAATCAATATTCTCTCTCGCAAGTACAGCCTCTACTGCAGTATCATAGCTGGTTACCACGCCATCTTCAAATAAATGGCGCACATCACGCGGCCGGATAAACGGCAGGAGATAGATATCCACTTCCCCAAAGACATCCGTCAGTGTAATTTTTTTTAAAGGCTCATCCGCTTCCGGCGCTTTGGCAGAAATATAAATCCGGCTCTTTTCCAGAAAGTCCGATGCATAGCTCAGGCGCGATGCATTGTCGTGGTTTCCGGCAATGATCAGCACCGGCATCGCGCCGGATAAGCCGGTCAGCCGGTTTAAAAACCGGTTGAAGATTTCGTAGGCCTCCGCCGACGGCGCCGCCTTATCATAAATATCACCGGCAATCAGAAGTGCATCGGGTCTGTGAAGTTCCGCCGCCTGCACAATCGCGTCTAAAATCGCTTCCTGTTCTTCTCTTAAATTATAGTAATGCAGCTGCTTACCGATGTGTAAATCGGATATGTGAAAAAATTTCATAGCCGCCTCCTAGAATAAATAAATCAGCATGCCCGGCAGTGCAAACACCGCCCCCATCCAGCCGCGGTTTTCAATATGCACCAGATAGTGCCCTGCAAAGCCGCGCACTACCTGTTCCAGATGGGCACTGTCCATAGCAGCGAGCTGGGTTTCCGTGAGGTGTGACAGTTCCATCGCCTGTAAAATTGTTGTACCGTGCGCACCTGCTGCTGCAAAAACGGCTTTTGCAGCGGGCAGCACCAGTTCATGGCGCAGCGCCTCGGGCAATATACGCGGCCACGCTTCTGCCACACGTAAAAGCAGAATTTCTCCTTTATACGTAAACCACTCGTGTACATTCCTGTCACAAACCAGCTGATGCACAGCGCCGTCAATTGCATTTGTGACATCTGCCCATTCCAGCCACTGTTCCGGCCGTGTAACCGCAATATTTTCCTGTAAGCGAAGCTGCAAACCTTTCAGCAAACCAGAGAACTGCTCATACTGTAATACATTCTGAACAGAAATGGTTCCGGAAAAGCCTTGCGTTATCTGGTTTACGGCAATAGGTGCTGCCATCTCCCGATAAATAGTTTTTACGAGCGGCTTCCAGCCTTTTACCACTTCTTTCCGGTTTCGCTGCCACTGGAAACCAAGCTGTACCTGCAATCGACCTAAAAGCACCTCCGGCTCTATGAGCCGTCCCCATTGATATACTGGAACTGCCATAAGCTCTTCCATTGCGCGGCTGGCAGTATCGGTTACACACTGATGTACCACCGGCTGCGCTAACAGGGTGTTCCACACCGCTTCCATCTCTGACTGTTCCACCGGCACCTGAAGCACCGCAGGAAAGATGGACTCCTCCCAGCACGCCTTCAAAAGTGTCTGTAATTCCCTGCTTTTTACCGAAAGGAAAATCGGTAATTTCTGCTGAAGCACTCTATCCACAATCTGGGCTACAATAGCATCACCATTCATCATCGCATAGCCCATCTGCATCATGAGTCCCATACGATTTAACACTGCCGACTGTACCGCCTCAGTAATACTCTGCTGACGGCTCTGCAGTAAATCCAGCATAGCCCCTTCCACCATATGAAAGAGACTCTCCATCGTATCATCCACCCAGCCGGTGCTGTTTTCCACCAGCCATTTTTTTATACGGTCAGCCGATAAAACACGTC
Source organism: Peptococcaceae bacterium (assembly GCA_017387265.1). Taxonomy (GTDB): domain Bacteria; phylum Bacillota; class Peptococcia; order Peptococcales; family Peptococcaceae; genus UBA7185. The sequence goes on from JAFOFM010000047.1 coordinate 2,721, forward strand.
CGGCAAGGGAAGCAAGCTTTTGCTGGTTTTGCGGTTTTGCCATCCATGCACCCAGATAACGCCCGGTTTCTGCTGCAATTGCACCACTGGTTTCCTCGCCCAGGATTGCATTTACCGGCTGTTCACTCTGTAAAAGAGTACGACACCACTGACTGATATCCGGAATATCCTGACTGGTTACCAGATGGTTCGCCATCAGCCAGAAGGTGTCTTCCGATACCAGTCGTCCCACAGGAATGTCGCTGTGAAGCTGACGATTCAGCCAGCTTTCCGCTGCAGGAAGAACTGTTTTTTCCAGAAACCGCCCGTCCATGAAGGATGTGCGTAAAAATACCAGAGGCATACCGCCAAATCGTTCACAAAGTTTATGAGCCGCTTCCTCGCCATTTGC
>JAFOFM010000048.1 GCA_017387265.1 Peptococcaceae bacterium
ATACTTTTTTGCGGAAAACCAGTTCTCCGGTAATAATCCGCATAACAACATGACACCGCAGCTCAGCACCCTGATTATTACATCGCATGTGAAAGACGGGATTGAGATGGCAAAAGAGGCCAAGCTGCCTCCGATTATTATTCAGATGATTGCACAGCATCACGGTGACAGTCTGGTGTCATTCTTCTATTCGAAAGCAAAAGAAACTGACCCGCAGGCAAAAGAGCGGGATTATCGTTACGAACAGCCGAAACCGCAGACAAAAGAGGCCGCAATTCTGATGATGGCCGATACCGTGGAAGCGGCGGTGCGTTCTAAGAAAAATGCTACACCTGGGCAGATTGAAGGTTTTATTCGTACGTTAATTAAAGGTAAATTAAATGATGGGCAGTTCGATGAATGTGAACTGACATTCCGTGATTTAGAGCTGATTGCGGAAGCCTTTACCCGGGTTATTAACGGGATTTATCACAAACGAATCGAGTATCCGCCACAGGCGAATGAACTGCTGAAATTACAGGAGGGACAGGGAAACCATGACAGTCATCATAACGAATGAACAGGACAAAATTGAAATCCCGGCTGACTGGGAAGAAAAAATCAATAAAGTAGCAGCAATCTGTTTAAAAGAGGAGCAGATTCCGGAAGAAGCGGAAGTTGATTTATTATTTGTTGATAATGAGGCAATCCGCGAAATGAACCGGGAGTATCGGGACAAAGACAGCGCGACCGATGTGCTGTCGTTTCCGATGTACGAAGCCGATGAAGAAATCGATGATGAAGATGAAATCTTATTCGGCGATATCGTAATTTCGCTGGAACGGGCTCAGGAACAGTGCGAAGAGTATGGCCACAGTTTAGAGCGGGAAGTTATGTATCTTCTGGTGCATGGCTTACTGCATCTGGCAGGATATGACCACATGGAAGAAGAAGAAAAGAAAGAGATGCGTGCGCGAGAAGAAGAACTGCTTGCAGTTATTGGCGCGATTCGCTAAAATATAAGAATAAGCAAGGTATCAGGACGATTCTTTTATTGTTTGTTTTATTACAGAAAGAATGATTTTGGAGGTTGGTTTAATTTTGGATACGGACAGTTCGATGGTAATTGTTTTAGTAGTTTTAATTGCATTATCGGCAGTTTTTTCATCGGCAGAGACAGCGTTTTTATCGACAAATAAAATCCGTCTGCGCAATCTGCAGGAAGATGGTGAGAAAAAGGCCGGTCTGGTTCTGGATTTACTGGAAAATCAGAACCGCCTGATTTCGACTCTTCTGGTCGGCAACAATATTGTAAATATCAGCGCTTCGGCACTGGCAACGAAAATGGCAACTGATTATTTTGGTGATGCCGGTGTAGGGATTGCTACCGGGATTATGACCCTGCTGGTTCTGGTTTTCGGGGAAGTTATTCCAAAAAATCTGGCAGCGGCTCATGCAGAAGGCTGGGCTATGTTTGTGGCGCCGTTTATTAAACTGGTGAGCGTTGTTCTGACACCGCTGGTATTTCTGCTGACAAAACTGTCGGATACTGTTGTGCGATTCAGCAAAAAGAACGAGGAAGAGGATCCGACTATCACGGAGGATGAATTTAAAATTCTGGTGAACGTTGGTCAGGAAGAAGGCGTTTTTGACGAATCCGAAACGGAAATGATTAACAGTATCATGGAATTTGACGAAACCTATGTAAAAGCCATTATGGTTCCCCGCATCGATATTGTAGCGGTGGATGTGGATGACAGCATCAATGATGCGCTGCGTCTGATTATTGACGGGGGGCATTCCCGTATTCCGGCTTATGAGGAAAGCATCGACAACATTGTCGGGATTCTGTACGCAAAAGATATTTTTGAACATCTGAATGCGAATTTTGATGAACTGAAAGTACGGGAACTGATTCGCGATGCCTACTATATTCCGGAAACGAAAAAGGTTAGCGATCTGTTAAATGAACTGCGTCTGAAAAAAGTACACATGGCGATTATTCTGGATGAATATGGCGGTACCAATGGTCTGGTAACAATCGAAGACTTAATTGAGGAAATTATCGGCGATATTCAGGACGAATACGACGTGGAAGAAGATTTAATTGTAATGCACAGCGATAATCAGCTGGTGGCAGACGCCCGCGCACCAATCGGTGATGTGGAAGAAGCTTTCGATGTGGAACTGGATGAGGAAATCCTGGAAGAAAGTGAAGCGGATACAATCGGCGGTTTAGCGTTTGAACATTTAGGCGGTATTCCGGAGGTTGGCGATGAAGTAACCGTTGGCCGTTTCCTGATTCGAATTGTTAACGTAAGCGGTCGCCGCATTACAAAAGTGGAAGTGACTCTGCTTCCGCCAGAAGAAGACGAGGATGATGAAGATGAAGAATAATCCACAGGCTAACTGGGATATTCTGAAGGATGCGGCGTGGAAGGCCAGAGAACAGGCTTATGCCCCCTATTCGGGCTTTAAGGTGGGGGCTGCAGTGGAAACTGCGTCGGGTCGTATATATGGAGGCTGCAATATTGAGAATGTCAGTTACGGGCTGTGCAACTGCGCAGAACGAACTGCTATGTTTCAGGCTGTTGCCAATGGGGAAAGGATATTAAAGCGGATTGTAGTCTGTGCTGATACACCGGAACCGGTTGCACCTTGCGGAGCCTGCCGACAGGTTATGCAGGAGTTAGGGCCTCAGATGGAAGTATTATTGGTTAACCGTGAAGGAAAGCAGATTCTTACAACAGTAGCGGAGCTGCTTCCTTATAGTTTTCAGGATTTTCCGCAAAGAGAAGAGCCTGATAAAGGAGATATGTAATATGAAGACAGGATTTGTAGCACTGGTTGGACGACCAAATGCAGGGAAGTCTACACTGCTGAATCAGATTTTAGACCGTAAAATTGCAATTGTATCCGATAAGGCGCAGACCACCCGTCATCGCATTACCGGGATTCTGACCAACGAAGAAGGCCAGATTGTATTTTTAGATACACCAGGGATTCATAAACCTCGCCACAAACTGGGCGAACGCATGGTGGATATTGCACAGAGCTCTCTGTACGATGCCGATGTGATTTATTATCTGGTGGACATTACGCAGGATTTTGGTCCGGGTGAACAGTATATTGTGCAGCAGCTGCAGAAAACCGATGCACCGGTTTTCCTGATTTTAAATAAAATTGACCGTGTGGAAAAAGCACACGTGCTGCATAAAATTGCAGAATGGCAGGATCGTCTGGAATTTGCAGAAATTTTCCCGCTGTCGGCCAGAAAAGGTGACAACGTTGAACAGCTGATTGAAACCACCTTCAAATATCTGGAGGAAGGTCCGCAGTTTTATCCGGCGGATTCGGTAACCGACCAGCCAGAGGAAATTGTAATTGCAGAACTGATTCGTGAACAGATTCTGCAGGCAACCCGTGATGAAGTGCCTCACAGCATTGCAGTTATTGTAGAGCAGATGAAACTGCAGGATGACGGCAAAATCTATGTAGGGGCAACTATTTACGTAGAACGCGACAGCCAGAAAGGGATTATTATCGGCAGAGGCGGCAGCATGCTGCGTACAATCGGCAGCAAAGCGCGCAGAGAAATTGAATTCCTGCTGGGCGAAAAAGTATATCTGGATTTATGGGTAAAAGTAAATGAAGACTGGCGTAACAAAGAAACCGCCATCAAATCCTTTTACTATGATGAAGACAGTGATGAATTTTAATTTAATTTGTACAGAGGTCTCTAAGACCTCTGTTTTTTTTGTCTGTTTTGTGTTAAAGTTTAATAAAATAGGAGAAGTATACGCGATTGGAGGTTGCAGCAGTGCACATCGGCAACTGGAGATTACAGAAACGGCTTTCTATGGCGGATGGTTTTATTATGCTGTTTCTGGTTTATATACTGATGAACGGAATTGTCGGCAGTGGATTACTGCCGGTAAAATGGCTGGCCGGTTTTTTGCCGTGCGGTGCGACTGTAATTAACCGGATGCTGGTTCAGCAGATTTTTCAGACAG
>JAFOFM010000049.1 GCA_017387265.1 Peptococcaceae bacterium
AATTCTGCTTACCTCTATGGATACTGACGGCTGTAAGCAGGGATTTGATTTAGAATTAACCGATGCCATCAGCAAAGCGGTAAATATTCCGGTAATTGCTTCTGGCGGCTGCGGAAATCTGGATCATTTTTCTGAAGTGTTTGAAAAAACCGGGGCCGATGCAGCATTAGCAGCATCCCTGTTTCATTTTAAAGAGCTGACTGTAGAGCAGGTGAAAAATCATCTGCGGATGCATAATATCCCTGTAAGAAGATGACGGACTGGTCTTTTTTGCAGATAGCGTCGTTGTTTTCAAATTTGCTTGCTTGCGTACTACAGGTACGCGGCGCAGCACAAATTTGAAAGCCGCCTGGCTCTCTGCAAAAAATTCTGCGTCCGTGGTGACAAGGAGTATCAACATGGAAGACTTGAAAAAATATTTTGCCAAATCGGAGCTCACACCTGCTATTGTGCAGGAAAAAAGCACCGGTGAAGTACTGATGATGGCCTACATGAATGAGGAAAGTCTGCGTAAAACTATGGAAACCGGTTATACCTGGTTTTACAGTCGTTCCCGTCAGGAACTGTGGAATAAAGGCGCAACTTCCGGCCATGTGCAGAAAGTGTATGAAATCCGTACAGACTGTGATGATGACACTTTATTAATTATTGTGGAGCAGACCGGTGCGGCATGCCATACCGGAAATCACAGCTGTTTTTATCGAACCATCTGGGAGGAGAAATAAATGCAGGACGTATTAGAAGGGCTGTATGCCGTTGTGCAGCAGCGTAAAGCGGAACCGCAGGAAGGGTCTTATACCTGTTATCTGCTGGATAAAGGCTTAGATAAAATTCTGAAAAAATGCGGCGAGGAATGCAGTGAAGTTATCATCGCTGCTAAAAACGGCCAGCAGGACGAAACTGTGGGTGAAATCTGTGATTTAATGTATCACCTGCTGGTGATGATGGTAGACCAGGGGATTCCTCTGGAAGCCGTAGAAGCTGAGCTGGAACAGCGCCGTCAGAAAATTGGAAACTTAAAACAGTTCCATGTAAGCGACCATAACAGTTAATAGCAAATCCCTCTGCGCGAACAATCCGCAGAGGGATTTTTATGTTCCGAATGGTTGCTGCAGGTAATGTAGCTTATGTAGGCTATGCAGGCAGTTTTATAAAATCTGATTGGCAATAATTCATGTTTTTCATATTTTTATTAAAGTGCCTACATTCCTACATAACTATATTGGTTGAGCGAAATAATCCTGCATCAAAGATGCATTGTGCCTATATAATGATACATGTAAAACAAAGAACAGCGTAACCCGTTTATTCAGGTTACGCTGTTTTTATGTGCAGCTGATATTATTTCTTTTTGCCGGACTTTTTGCTGCCTTTTTTCTGTTTGTTATCGGCCTCTTCTATTTTTTGGCGTAATTTGGTGAAGGTCATCAGCAGAAAATAGGTGCCGATACCGGCGCAGATAGAAAAACCAACTACCGGAATGTAATTCTGCCATACGGCAGTAGAAGTAAAACCGCCGGTGGTAATCATCAGTACATCGTAATAGACAATGCCAAGTACTGCCCAGACAATCAAAATGACGCTGAATAACCGCTGCTGTTTATAGTTTTCCTCGCGGCGGAATTTATTGGTGATGAAAATCAGAGCCAGAAGCCAGATGGCGAGAAGAATCAGAATTGCCATATATATCATATCCTCCTGTGATTGAAAAATGAACGGTGTTAACAGTGTATCACATTTTGCGGATGCTGAAAACGAAATTCTGCATTTTTGTTAGGTGTTTGCCAGCTCCTGTTGTATAATAAAGAAAAATACTTGCATAGAAGGTGATTGCCATGGACCATAAAGACGAATTGATTCAAATGCAGAACGATTTAATCCGTACCATGACGGAAAATAATTTAAAACGCATGACTGATGACTTTTGGGGAAGCACTGCAGCCAATCTGGATGAACTGGAAAAAGAACTGAACGCTCGTACAGCGGAAATTGATAAAGAACGGAAACTGGACTCCGGCAAGACCGTGAATACCGAAAATAAACCGGAAAAGGTTACAGAAGCGCAGAATGCAGAATCGGAAGCTGAGCAGGAACCGCCGGAAACCATCGAGGATTTAAAAGCAGAACTTGCAGGGTATGTGGGGCTTACTCATATTAAAGAAGAGGTGCAGGATTTAATCAATCTGGTAACGGTGTATCAGATGCGCCGGGCGCATGATCTGCCGGTAAGTGATTTATCGCTGCATATGGTATTCTCCGGCAATCCGGGTACCGGTAAAACCATGATTGCCCGCCTGATGGCCCGTATTTATAAAACGCTGGGTATTTTAGAAAAGGGTCATCTGGTGGAAGTAGACCGCAGTGCGTTAGTAGCGGGCTATGTAGGACAGACAGCCACCAAAACGATGGAGGTGCTGGAAAAGGCCAGAGGCGGCGTTTTGTTTATTGACGAGGCCTATACGTTATCCCGCGGTGCGGAAAATGATTTCGGGCAGGAAGCTATTGACACCATACTCAAATATATGGAAGATCATCGCGACGAAATCGTGGTAATTGTAGCTGGCTATGTAGAGCTGATGGAGGAGAAGGTTATATACTATGAATAAGATTGAACTGATCGCCGCTGTCGCTGAGAAGACCGGCATGACT
>JAFOFM010000005.1 GCA_017387265.1 Peptococcaceae bacterium
GGCGGTTCTGCAGCTGGACGAATAATCATACGGAAGATAAAGAATCAGACTGCACATCCATTGCCGGTGTGCAGTTTTCTTTTGTTTGCAGATAAAATTTTCATGGTATAATAATAAAAAAACAAAGGAGCGATTGCTTATGTACCTGTTTATTCATTATCCGAAATGCAGCACCTGTCAGAAGGCAAAAAAATGGCTGGAGGCACAGGGCGTAGAATTTGAAGCCCGTCATATTGTGGAGGCAAATCCAACTGCCGAAGAATTAACAGAATGGATTACAGCCAGCGGTCAGCCGGTGAAGAAATTTTTTAATACAAGCGGTTTAAAATATAAAGAACTGGGTTTAAAAGATAAACTGCCTGCTATGAGCGAAGAAGAGCAGATTGCACTGCTGGCTACCGATGGTATGCTGGTAAAACGTCCGCTGTTAATCGGGGAGGGTGTTGTACTGGCAGGGTTTAAAGAAGATAAATGGGCGGAAATTTTGTAATCTTTCAGTAACAATGCAGAGGTGAGTCGTATGGATATCATGGAGGCCATGCAGCGCAGACATTCGGTGCGTGCCTATACGGATCGCAAGATAGAAGGTGCTGTAAAAGAGGAACTGGAACAGTTTATTGCCCAGTGCAATGCAGATGGGAACCTGCATATGCAGCTGATTGTGAATGAACCGAAAGCGTTTGCCAGCAAGCTGAATCACTACGGGATGTTTTCCAATGTAAAAAATTACGTGGCGATTGTGGGAAAACCGGCACCTGATTTTGACGAACGATGCGGTTATTACAGCGAAAAGGTTGTGCTGAAGGCACAGCAGATGGGGTTAAATACCTGCTGGGTCGGGCTGACATACAGTAAACACAAAGCTGAAATTAAGCTGTCTGCCGGCGAAAAAGTGAGCTGTGTCATAGCGATTGGCTATGGGGCAAATCAGGGGAAAGCCCATGGCAGATCGAAAAAACTGAATGATGTCTGCAAAACAGATGGTGCTATGCCGGAATGGTTTCGTGCTGGTGTAGAGGCTGCCTTGCTGGCACCAACGGCAGTTCATCAGCAGAAATTTTCCTTTACGCTGCAAGGGGATGATGTGATTGCGTCTGCAGGACTTGGTTTTTACAGCAAAGTGGATTTAGGCATAGTCAAATATCATTTTGAACTTGGCTCTGGCCGGAAATTGTGGTTTCGATAAAAAGAAAAACAGCAAAAAAACAACAATAAAACAACAATAAAAGCAGACGATACAGAAATCCTGTTTCGTCTGCTTTTTTGGTGAAAAAATCTTTAGAAATCTTCCGGATGCTCTTTAAACCACATAATCATTTCGTTTGTGAGGCTGACCCCGTCTGGTTTTGTCGGCAGTTCTTCGCGAGGCATCCAGACCGCCATGGATAGTTCTTCTTCCTCCAGCTGGATGGTTTCGTCTTCGCCATCCAGTTCACAGAAAAAGCCGAACAGCAGAGAACCGGAGTGAGGCCATGGCTGACTTTTGTAATAGCGGATGTTTTTTACCGGAAGGCCGACTTCCTCCTGTACTTCGCGGCGTACAGTGTCCTCAATTGTTTCACCGATTTCAGAAAAACCGGCCAGCAGAGCATAATCTTTATAATTTCTGCCGCGATATTTTGAAAGCAGAATTTTATCGCCATGAGTTAAACCGATAATAACGGCAGGACAGATTTGTGGAAACATCATAACATTACATTCCGGGCAGCGCATCATACGTTCTTTTTCATCCGGGTTCAGGGCAGTGCCGCAACGGCCGCAGAATCGATGACGGTTATACCAGTTATGCAGATGAAATCCTACCAGTCCGGCATACGTATGATGCTGCGGATGATGGGAACGAAGCGCAAAAATCGGCAGCATTTCAAATGGTTCACCTAATGGACATTCTCTCTGATTAATCCAGTAAAATCGTTCATGATCGATGGAAAACAGATAAATCCATTGCACAGTATCCGGATTTTTTAAATCAGAAAACCGCGGGAATGTAATATGCGATTCCTCAAGATGTAAAAGCACTTTCTGACTGTCATACCATAAAATATAACTGTCGGCATCGGGCGGAACCGGTTTATAGGTATTATCAAAGTGATATGGGGCAATATCCTGAATCATGCAGAATCCCTTCCTTTCTGAAATCCGAATGGTGTATATCTATTATAGTATAAGCAGAGGCACAATACAAATTTCTGCGAAAAAATTTGTAACCAAATCTGACATTGCAGTGGCTGAACACAAGTGATATAGTGATGATAGAGAATCTGCAAATGGCGGTGAAACGATGGCAAATTTATTTGATTATATAGAATGGCGTGGAGATCTAACCTTTGAACAGGCACCTTTTAATAATGTTGATAACCTGATTTTAAGTTGTCTGGGTTATGTGGTGCTGGATGAACTGGTAAGCGGTTTTGAATGCTGTTATACAACGACTGTGGCAGAAGCGGCCAGTCTGTTTGTGCAGCTTCCGGAATCGGTAAAAAATCTGCGTAATGAAAAAGATGAAGATGTGCTTGTGGAAATGGCCAAAACAAAACGATTCGGAAATCTGGAACTGTTATATCATGTGGACCAGACAGATCGTATCACACAGAAACAGTTTGCTGCGATTACTGTAAATCTGGGGAATGGCAGTCATTATGTTGTGTATCGCGGTACCGATCACACGGTTATCGGCTGGAAAGAGGATTTTAATATGACATTCTGCAGCGCAGTTCCGGCTCAGCTGGAAGCAGTCGCATATCTGCAGAAAGTGGCAGAATGCACAGAAGGTCCTTTGTATGTAGGCGGTCATTCAAAAGGCGGTAATCTGGCTATTTATGCTGCGGCGCATGTATCGCCGGAGATACAGAATCGTATTGTTACCGTGTTTAATAATGATGGCCCTGGTTTTCAGCAGGATGTGGTAGAAGGGGCAGGGTATCAGGCAATCTGCGACCGCATCAAGACTTTTATTCCGCAGACTTCGCTGTTTGGGCTGATGCTGGAACATGCGGAACCGTATACGGTAATTGAAAGCAGCGGAATTTTTGTTATGCAGCATGACCCGTATACCTGGACGGTAAAAGGACCGGATTTTGTGTATCTGGAAGAGGTAACAGCCAGCGGCAGATTCATGGACGCAACCTTGCGAAACTGGCTGGCTGAAATCACGCCGGTACAGCGGGAACAGTTTGTAGATGCTGTATATGAGGCAATCTCGGCTGATGAGGCAGTAAAAGTGCAGGATTTAGCATGGGCATGGCTTACGAATACCGGAGGTATGCTGAAAGCATTGCGTGATGTGGATGATGAAACAGCCGCGATGATTCGTGAGGTTTTAAAGCAGCTGCTGCACAATATGGGGCGTACGGTACAGATGATGATTCGGGAAGAACAGGAAGAACGTTTCAGCCCGTTAAAAGAGAAACTGGAACACACTCTGGAATTAAAACGGGAACATACAGCAGTAAAACCGGAATGGCGCGAACTGCCGGAATTCGAAGAACAGAATAAAAATGAACAGCATCATATTATCGGGCATCGATAGCCTGAACGGAAAGGCATGCTGACAAAAAAAGAGCTTCCAGAATGGAAGCTCTTTTTAATACACAATTAACCTAAGATTTCGTCGATTTTGTTTGTGTAATCTTCTTCTTCTTTTTTGCCGGAGAATTTACCTACGAATTCGCCATCGTTGAAGAACAGAACCTGTGGTACACCTTTCAGGGAGAAACGGGTGAACAGATCTTTTTCAGCTTCGATGTCTACATGGTAGAAACCGAAATCTTTACCAGCGTATTCTTCTTCGATTTCTTCGATGATTGGGTGAACTTCCTGACATACATGGCAGCTCTGTCTAGAGAACAGAACCAGGCATGGCTGACCGTCGTCGTAAATAATTTCTTCAAAAGAATTTGCGTTTAATTCCTGCATAATTCAACACTCCTGTCATTGGTTATGATTTTTGTAGTTATGAAAATACTTTCTATCATGATTACCATTATAGCATAGATATAAAAAAGAAGGCTATTCAATAAGACTATTATGATATAAATTTTCTCTATAACTATATCCTGCTTTTGCATTGTGCCAGAAACGGGTATAATGAATGTAATATAACATTAAGAAGAATGAGGTGCATTTATGAAGTTTATCTCCTGGAATGTAAACGGGCTGAGAGCTTGCGTGGGAAAAGGATTTCTGGATTTTTTTCAAACAGCCGATGCAGATTTTTTCTGTCTGCAGGAAACAAAAATGCAGCCGGGGCAGCTGGAATTAGATCTGCCCGGTTATCGCCAGTACTGGAACAGTGCCGAGAAAAAAGGGTATTCCGGTACTGCAATATTCAGCAAACATGAACCGGTCAGCGTTACTTACGGGCTGCCGCAGGATGAGCATAATCATGAGGGGCGTGTAATTACGCTGGAAATGCAGAATTTTTATCTGGTAACGGTTTATACACCGAATTCGCAGGATGGACTTGCCCGTCTGGATTACCGGATGCAGTGGGAAGAAGATTTTCGTGCCTATCTGCAGGAACTGGATAAAACAAAACCGGTTATTGTTTGCGGGGATTTAAATGTAGCACATCAGGAGATTGACCTGAAAAATCCGAAAACTAACCGGAAAAATGCCGGGTTTACCGATGAAGAGCGCGAAAAAATGACAATATTGCTGAAATCCGGTTTTACCGATAGCTTCCGCTATTTTTATCCGGACGAGGCGAATATCTATAGCTGGTGGTCGTACCGTTTTAAAGCCCGTGAAAAAAATGCAGGGTGGCGTATTGACTATTTTATTGTATCAAACCGTCTGCAGCCGCAGCTGGAAGGTGCGAAGATTCATACGGACATTTTTGGAAGTGACCACTGCCCGGTGGAACTGACTTGTAAATTTTCTGTATAATCAGGATGCCGGTAAATATAAAAGTGCAGCAAGGCTGTTATCAGCCAGGCTGCACTTTTTGTATATTAATTCTGATAGTTCATTAATTGCTGATATACCGCCTCGGTTTCAGCGGCATCCGCACTGCCGAAGAGATAACGTTTATTTTCACCGGTTTCAATATAGATATATGGTGTGGTACGCGGGTCCAGGCAGATGCTGGCGGAGCCCCACGGAGTGGAGTAACGGCCTTTCTGTACGGTAGCCATACCGGTACCTGCGGTACGATGCAGTTTTGGCCTATCTGCCACATATTCAATATACGTAATAGCATCCAGCGGAATTTCGTATTCGATGCCGGTATGGGTGGATACAATGGCCGATTCGCTGATTTCAAGTGCAACCGGTGTGGTTTCCAGTTTATCCATCCATACACCTAAAAAAGGCATAGCCAGAAGTGAAAGCAGGGTAATGCCCATAAAAAACTGGCCGCTTCGTTTTGCCAGATTGACGGTGGTGTTCATACCTACGCGATTGTTGATAAGCAGACGGGTATCGTTTGGATCGTAATAAAACATACCCCAGATCCATTTATCATCATCATCGATATAAAAGCCGGTACCGCTTTGTGCAGTCAGTGTTTCCTGCAGTTTGCGAAGTTTCAGTTCGATATAAATACTTGCTGCTACTAAGAGAATGCTAAGAAGTAATATGCCTGTCAGTGAAAGTGCGGCATTGGCCTGAGTCAGCCAGACCAGCAGATTCAAAGCAGCCATAAACCAGGAGCAGAGCAGCCACATTCTTCCCCAGTTATAACGGCGGATGCGAGTCAATGCCTCCGTCAGCATGATATTTTCGTCTACAATTTCGGATTTATTCCGATACAGATAACGATAACCGAACCAGCAGAATACAATCAGCGCTGCATCCAGCAGATAGATAATTGCCAGATTTGTATCA
>JAFOFM010000050.1 GCA_017387265.1 Peptococcaceae bacterium
ATACTCCATGGTGCCTTCTACCGGCACGCCGGTATTGCCTGCTGCCCAGTAGTAGCGATTTAAGTTCAGGCTCAGGATTACGGTTAAAATGTTGGTGGACACCACCTGCACCACCTGTTTGCCCCAGTTATATAACGAGGAGGCATGGCCGGATAATTCAGGCGGCACAGCACTTAAACCATAGTTGGTTAACGGCATCTGCAGAAGCGATAAGCCCGCATAGCGCATGGTAAAACAGATTAATACAAATACCGCATTGGTATCAATTCTTAAATTGCATAAGCCCAGATTGCCCACCAGCACAATCAGCACACCGCCGGTGATTAAAAGCCGCGCAAGCCCTTTGGCATGCAGTTTAATAGCAATGGTGTTGGCCACCAGCATGGATAATGCCGGAATTAACAGAAACATACCGGTTTCTGCCGGGCTCCAGCCTCTGCCGGTCTGAAAATAAAACTGGGAAAGCATCGCATTGATGCCCAGCGTCATAGCTAAAGTACATTGCACCAGCATTGCCAGCGCAAACGGTTTATACTTTAATACGCCAAAGTTAAGCAGCGGCGTGGATGTGTGAAACTGCCGATACACAAAAATCAGTTCTAATGCCAGGCCGGTTAACAGGCATCCCCAGAACAGAGCCGATGTCCAGCCCCAGGCATCCCCCTCGGTAAAGGCAATCATAATCATACCGGTACCGATGGAAACCTGCAGAATCCCAAAGAAATCGAATTTTTCTGTGCTGACGCCTTCTTCGGCCGGAATACTCTTCATCCCGATCCATAATACTAACAGCACCAGAGGAATATTAAACAGGAACAGAAAATGCCAGCTGGAAAAGGTCAGCATAATCCCGGCCAGCGTAGGCCCTATGGTAACCCCTACCGACTGAAACATCATCGCGGTGCCCAGATAAGGCGCCTGCTGTTTTTTCGGAATATAGCGGTACAGCATGGCAATGGTGCTTGGCACCACAATCCCACCGGCAATCCCTTTTAAAAAGCGAAACCCCACCAGCATGGCAAAGTTGGAAGAACAGGCACAGCCCAGCGAACTAAGCCCCATCACCGCCATAGCTGTTAAAAACACCTTGCGGTAGCTGTAACGCTCACACAGATACCCCGCAAGAGGCATCATCATGCCCAGAGGCAGCAGATACCCGATTACCACCCACTGCACGGTATTGATATCCACGTTAAAAATAGACATATAGGACGGCAGCGAAATATTCACCGTCGAGGTATTCAGCATTGTTGTCAGATTGGTCAGCATAACCGCCACCAGAAACCGGCGGTTGCGGCTGGTTTCCGACTTATTCTGTTTCAGAGCTTCGCTCATAATCGTCATCTTCTTTCCTAATATCAGTCATCTGTTTACAGAGAATCGCAGACACTCTAATTTATTATTATAGCACATTTCTGCAAATAGCGGAAAGAGAATTACTTTTTATCATTGCATCGCGGACATATATCCATTATATAAAAACAATACTTGTTTTGCAGAATAGAACTTTACATCTATTGCCAGTTATGTTATACTGCTGAACACTAAAATTACCAGAATCAAGCATCAATGGAAGGAGACCGCTATGCAATCTACATTGGAACCCGTGGAAAACAACCTTGTAACCGTAATGCCCGAACAGACTCCCAACCCATGGGACCCGGCCATACCGCCGGAAACCGTGGAAGAGACCATCACCTGCTATGTGCCCAATGATGTGGGCAATGCCCGCCGCTTTTTAGATGCCTGCGGCAAAGAGGTGCGCTACTGTGCCGCCGAGGAACAGTGGTATGCGTTTGACGGTGTCCAGTGGAAGCCGGTTTCTGTCACACATATTGAGCGTATGGCATATCAGGAACTGGAGGAATCCTATCTGAGAGAGGCGCAGTATTTTAAGGAGCGCAATGCCTTCGGGTATATGGACAGCCTCCAGAAACAGGCTGCAAAACGCGGCGTTGAGTCCGGAAATACCCGCACCATAAAAGCCTGTGTAAAGGCGGCCGCGTTTATGAATATCATTGAACCGGAGGAATTCAACAACGACCCTTACTGGTTTCATGCCAAAAACGGGGCGCTCTCGTTAAAGCCGACCTACATCCATAACGAGGACGAAAAAATTATCCAGCTGGAGTCTTTTTTATATCACAAGCCGGAACAGTATTTCACACAGACAGCCAATGTGAATCTCCACGATTTTGAAGAGGACGAAACCTACGATTTGCAGTGCCATAACTGGATGCGGTTTGTGGCCGTCTGTGCCGGAGGCAATATCGATGTTTACCATTATCTGCAGAAAGCGGCGGCCTATTCGGTGCTGACCGGCGATATCTCCGAGCAGAAAATCTTCTGCCTGCTGGGGGCGGGACGCAACGGCAAATCGCTGTTTATTAATACACTGGCCGAAATTGCCGGCGATTACGCCTGCAAGATTGACGCGTCGCTTCTGTGCCGCACAAAATTCAACGAGCAAAATCCCGATACCGCCAAAGAGCTCTATCGCATGAAGGGCAAACGGTTCGTGTATACTAACGAGTTTGGAAGCAGTGATACGCTGAATGCCCAGCTGTTCAAAGCCATCACCGACGGCGGCAATATCACCGCACGTCAGCTTTACAGCGCTGCTATCGAATATAAGCCAACCTGCAAGCTGTGGTTTTCCACCAATCATATGCCAAACCTGCAATCCGTGGATGAAGGCATTCGCCGCCGCATTGTGGTGATCCCCTTCCCCATTCAGATTCCGGAAGATAAAATTGACCGCAGTCTGGCCGATAAGCTGCGTGCCGAATACGATGCGATTCTAATGTGGCTTGTGTTTGGCTATATCAATTATCTGGAAGAAGGACTGGTCGCACCTGATGTGATAAAAAACGCCACCGCCGGCTATTTTGAAGAACAGGACGTCTTACTGCGGTTCTTAAACGAGAATTATGTAATAGATGAAAACAGTAAAATTGCCGCCCGTACTCTTTACCAGCACTACCAGGCCTGGTGTGCAGAAAACGGCGAAACGGCTGTGAGCAATAATAAATTCGGAATGGAAATGACACGACTCGGTGTGAAGAAAGAAAAAGGCAGAACAAATCGTTTTTACTATCTATCAGACAAAGCAGAACCGCAATCATAAAACGGTGTCGCACTGTGGCGGATTGTGACAAACTGCGTGGCGGACTTTTCTGCTCAACCAATATAGCGTGTCGGACTTGGCGGACTTTCTTGAAAAAAACAAAAATATCAAATCACTATATAAAAACTTACTAACTCGTCTATCGAGTCCGCCACATACGACACATTCGGCACCATTCAATGTCTCTTAATAGTTTGACGCCGCCCTCCCCTGTTTGCTATACTGAAAGCAATCGGGGAGGTGTCTTATGATAAAAAACAAAAAAACAGCGATTGGCATTATCGCTGTCCTTCTACTGATGATTCTCTGTTTTTTCACCATGCATCCTCTGTTCTTTTGTGATATGGACATTCC
>JAFOFM010000051.1 GCA_017387265.1 Peptococcaceae bacterium
GCCTGCGCCTCTGTAGAAGGTGAAACGAGCGCCTGTTACTTTACCGGCACGTTCAAAATCCAGAATGCCTAAACCGGTCCCAACGTCCCAGTGAGCCAGCGGTTCGTAGTCGAATTTAGTAGGTTCGCCCCATGTGCGTTCTACTACGTAATCTGCTTCGCCGCCTTCTGGCAGAGATTCGTGCGGGATGTTTGGAATACTCATGATGATTTCTTCCATTTTTGCATCCACTTCTGCAACCTGCTGGTCTAATGCTTTGATATCGTCGCCTACTTTGCTCATCTGTGCAACTAATTCATCAGCATTTTCGCCGGCTTTTTTCATTTTACCGATTTCTTTGGAAACGGTGTTTCTTGTATTTTTTAACTGTTCTACTTCGGTTAACAGGGCTCTGCGTTTTTCATCTAACGCCAGGAATGGAGCTAAATCTAAATCCATTCCTCTTTTTTTCATACCGGCAACAACGGCTTCCGGATTGGAACGGACAAACTTAATATCTAACATAATTGCGACTCTCCTTTGTATAATTCAGTTATATATAATTAAACGGCAAAAGCGCTTCATTGTCAAGATTTGGGGCTTAAATTCTGCTAATTTTCACGGCTGTTTTTCAGCATCCATACCATATTCAGCCAATAGTCGTAAATCTCGTTCTGCGGGGTCCATTCTGCCGCGTAACTGGATACCAGAATGTCTCCCTGCCGTAAAATTACCGGGCCGCGAAGCGGATGATGGCATAAAATTCCCAGATTCGGTCCCGTTTCGTAAAAATGGACAGCAGGCAGAAAAAATGCTGCAAACCGGCTGCGGGAAAAGCATGGCACCTCCAGTATGGATGTGGTGCAGCTGCATCTGGTTTCACAGAAGGTTTTACAGTTTAACAGGGGCAGGAGCTGATTTTTTCCTAATGCCGAGGCGCCTGCGCAAATACCGAAAAAGGAGAGGCTGTCGGCTCTGGAGAGAAGATGGGCTCGAAAGCGGAACAGTTCGCGGGCATAATCGTGAGGATGAAACCCGGTAATCAGAAGGCCGTCCAGGGCTGAAATCTGTCGTGTATTCTGCAGAGGGAACGAGTGAATGTTCTGTGTGAGAAAACTGGTCTGCTGACTGAAAATTTTCTGATTCTGCTGTAAAAGTACTGGCGGACCAATCATTCCGATAGACAGCATCGAAATCCCTCCCTGCTAAAATGATGTACTGTCAGTCTATGCGAACGGTGCGGGCAATGATACAAAGCGTGGGCAAGAAGAGAATAGTGGCAGAAAACGTTGAGACTGTGGTATAATAACAATATGAATGTATCTCATCGAGGGGAGGGGATTGCGGTGTATTTTCCGGAAAATATGGAGGAACTGGAGCGCATTAAAACTGAATGTATGCAGCTGGTGAATAAACGGGCGGTATTATCCAGTGCGGCCGCTGTGATTCCTTTGCCAGGAGTGGATATTTCGGCGGATATTACCATCATGGTGGAGCTTTTAACCGAAATTAACAAACGATTCGGCTTATCCGAACAGCAGTTAAATCAGATGGATCTGGAGCGTAAAAAAGTGCTGCTGGTGATTATCTCATCCGTAGGAAACGAGCTGGCTGGTAAAACCGTATCTGCCGGTCTGGTGCGCAGTCTGTTAAAGCGAATCAGCAGCCGTGTTGCAGCAAAACAGGTAAGTAAACTGGTGCCTCTTGCAGGACAGGCGGTATCAGCAGGAATCAGTTTTGCCGCGATGCGTTATCTGGGGCGCAGTCATGTAGAACAGTGTTATCAGATTGCTCTGCAGTATATGAGTAATATTGACCGTCGTTTTACCGGTGACGTCATCGATATTAATTAAACGATATATCAGATATACGAAACCCCACCCTGGAAAAGGTGGGGTTGTTTTTGTTAGAGATTATTCGACTGGTTCATACGGCTGCCGCATAACGGAAACCAGATTATAGAGGCTTTCCTGCTGGGCAATTGTCAGGCCGGATAAATCCAGCTGCTTTTTCTGTTCCAGCCCAAGCAGATAATCCGTGGTAACATTAAATAAGCGGGCAAGTTTAATCAGCATCTCATAGGAAGGGCGGCGGGAACCGTTTTCGTATGCAGAGACAATGGATTTTGATACACCGACTCTGCACGCGACATCTTTTAATGTCATCTGACGCTGTATTCGCAATGTTTTCAGTTTATTGCCGAGATTTATCATAATCTGCCTTCACCTGTCTTATATGCGTAAATTATTAATATTAGTATATCGAAAATAACGCACACTTATGGTGGAAATAGTATACTATCAGTTGTACTCAAAAAACTTTCATGCTATACTCGTTTTTTGAGTAAGGCCTGAATGGTGGGTAAACGGGAGTATATGAGGAGAATTACATGCGTGATGAGAAAGAAAGCAAAATTCTGGGGCAGATTGCAGCAATAACATCGGAGGCAGAACTTCTGAAACTGGCAGAAACACTGTGGGCAGAGCACAGCTGGCTGCTGATGGCAGTTTGTTATCGACGGGCCGCCGAACTTGGTTCCGTGGAGGCCCGGTATCTTCTTGGTGAGTGTTATGAAACCGGTATGGGTGTGGTGCAAAGTGATGAGGAAGCTGTGAAGTGGTATAAAGAGGCGGCCAGCCGACACCATGGCAGAGCGATGTGCGTTCTGGCAGACTATTATTATTATGGAAACGTGGTAGAACAGAGTGATACCCTTGCCCAAATGCTGTTATTGCACGCAGGCGAAGAACAGGCGGCAGAAAAATGGGAGGAATGGTTTGACACCTCTATGACACTTGAGGCAGACCAAAATGTGTGAAGAACGTAAAAGAATGAGCAGAAAGAAAATGGGCAGAACCGCGCAATCGCAGTTCTGCCCTGTGTTTTGAGGTATTGCATAAACAAAAAACGCCGAGATAAACTCGGCATTTTTTCTGGCGGAGAGAAAGGGATTTGAACCCTTGATACAGTTGCCCGTATACACGCTTTCCAGGCGTGCTCCTTCGACCACTCGGACATCTCTCCATGTGCTTTCAGCAAGGAATATATTATCATCTTTATGAAGACAAGTCAAGCGGTTTTTTGAAATTTTTTTGTTA
>JAFOFM010000052.1 GCA_017387265.1 Peptococcaceae bacterium
AGGCGATGGCGTATAGTGTATTTGCAGGCGGTAAACGGTTCCGGCCGATGCTGGCTCTGGCAGCCTGTGAAACAGTTTCAGGCCAATGGGAGCCAGCGCTGGATGCAGCCTGCGCGATGGAGTGTATTCATACCTATTCGCTGATTCATGATGATCTTCCCGGGATGGATAATGATGATTACCGCAGAGGGAAACTGACTAACCATAAAGTATTCGGGGAAGGTATGGCGATTCTGGCTGGTGATGCACTGCTGACCTATGCCTTTGAGATTCTCTCCGGTATGGCAAATGAAAACAATGCATACCAGGTACTGCAGATTATTCAGGAAGTGAGCCGTGCAAGCGGAACTGCCGGGATGATTGGCGGCCAGGTGGTTGATATTATTTCAGAGCAGACAGAACCAACAGAGGAACTGCTGCATTATATTCATAATAATAAAACAGGGGCGTTAATTGTAGCCTCTGTGCGTATGGGGGCTATTCTGGGCGGTGCGGATGAAACACAGCTGAAAGCACTGACCGAATATGCTCATCAGCTTGGTCTGGCGTTTCAGATTACGGATGATATTCTGGATGTTGTCGGCGATGAAAGTAAAATCGGCAAGCCGGTAGGCAGTGATGAGAAAAATGAGAAAGCAACCTTCCCTTCGCTCTTCGGGCTGGAACAGTCCCGCGTGATGGCAAAGGCTGCGGTAGACGCAGCGGTAGCCGCACTGGAGCCGTTTGGCGATAAAGCGGATATGCTGGTACAGCTGGCAGAGTATCTTCTGAGCAGGGAAAGCTGATAAAACAGATAAATAAAGCATAATATGCGAATGCATAGAAGTACAGATCGAGCAAAGAAGGTGATATGCAATGCAGTATTTGCAGAACATAAAAAGTCCTAAAGACATCAAACAGATGAAAGTGCCGGAATTAAAACAGCTGGCGCAGGAAATCCGTCAGGAACTGATTCAGGTTGTATCGCAGAACGGTGGACATCTGGCACCGAATCTGGGTGTGGTAGAGCTGACACTGGCACTGCATATGGTATTTGATACACCGGATGATAAAATTGTCTGGGATGTGGGGCATCAGGCATATGTACACAAGTTGCTGACCGGTCGCTACGAGCAGTTTCATACCGTTCGTACCCATGGCGGTTTATCCGGTTTTCCAAAGCGGAGCGAAAGTGAACACGATGCATTTGGTGCAGGGCACAGCAGTACATCGATTTCGGCGGCCGTAGGGCTGGCAAAGGCACGTGACCTGCGCGGCGAAAAAAGCAATGTGATTGCTGTGATCGGTGATGGTGCTCTGACAGGCGGTATGCCTTATGAGGCTATGCTGAATGCAGGAAACAATAAAAGCAATCTGATTGTAATTCTGAACGACAATGAAATGTCTATTGATCCGAATGTGGGCGGTATGGCGGAATATCTGAGCCGTGCACGCAGCAACCCTTCCTATAACAAGAGCAAAGAGGAAGTGGAGGATTTACTGAAAAAAATTCCTGCAATTGGCGATAAAATGCTGAAAGCAGCGGATAAACTGAAAGATTCGCTGAAATACATGCTGGTACCGGGCGTACTGTTTGAAGAACTGGGTTTCAGTTATTACGGTCCGGTAAACGGGCATGATCTCTCCGCATTGATGACCGTGCTGGAAAATGTGAAAAATATGAACAGTCCGGTGCTGGTGCATGTGGTAACCCGAAAAGGGAATGGATATGGACCGGCGGAAAAAAATCCGGATCTGTTCCATGGTGTAGGTGCTTTTGATATTGCAACCGGCCAGGTGAAAAACAAATCCGCGGTTCCAACATATACCTCTGTGTTCGGAAAAACCCTGACCGCACTTGGGAAAGAGGATGACCGGATTGTCGGTATTACTGCCGCAATGGGAAAAGGGACCGGTATTAACCTGTTTCAGGAACAGTTCCCGCAGCGCACGATTGACGTTGGGATTGCAGAGGAACATGCCGTAACCATGGCGGCTGCTATGGCACTGGATGGATATAAACCGGTGGTGGCAATCTATTCTACATTCCTGCAGAGAGCCTATGACCAGGTGCTGCACGATGTGGCATTACAGAATGCGCCGGTTGTATTCTGTCTGGACCGTGCAGGGATTGTAGGGGATGACGGACCAACTCATCACGGGCTGTTTGATTTCTCGTATCTGCGTCATATTCCAGGTATGGTTTGCATGGCGCCGAAAGATGAGAACGAACTGCGGCATATGCTGAATTCGGCACTGAAATATAATCGTCCGGTATCGCTGCGATATCCGCGTGGTGCGGGGCTGGGCGTTTCTATTGAGGAACCGGTACAGGAACTGCCGTTAGGTAAAGCAGAGGTTTTAAAACAGGGAAGCCGTGTAACGCTGCTGGCAATCGGCAGTATGGTAGAAGTTGCAAAACAGGCGGCCGAAAAAATCGAGGCGGAGTTAGGCTTTGCCCCAACGGTAATTAATGCCCGTTTTGTGAAACCGCTGGATGAAGAAACCATTCTGGCCCATGCAGAAAACAGTGAACTGCTGGTTACTATGGAGGAACATATGCTGGAAGGCGGTTTTGGTTCGGCTGTGTTAGAATTGCTGAATCAGAACAGTATGGATAGCCGTCGTGTAGTCCGGATCGGGATTGGCGATGAATTTGTTCCGCATGGAAAAACCGAACTCTTAAAACAGCTGGCAGGGCTGGATGCCGATAGCGTAGTGGCTAAAGTGAAAGAAAAGCTGAAGTAAGGTGACATAGATATGGCAAAACAGAGACTGGACGTAGTTCTGGTAGAAAAAGGCCTTGCAGCCAGCCGTGAAAAGGCGAAAGCACTGATTATGGCGGGCAAGGTTCTGGTAGATGAAAAGAAAATCGATAAGGCTGGTACAGAGGTAAATCCGGATTTGCCGATTCGTCTGCTCGGGCAGGATATTCCTTATGTAAGCCGCGGCGGTCTGAAACTGGAAAAGGCTTTACAGGTGTTTCCGGTTGATATGACCGGCAAAGTGGTGGCGGATATTGGTGCCTCTACCGGCGGTTTTGTAGACTGTGCGCTGCAGAACGGAGCGGTGAAAGTATTTGCAGTAGATGTAGGGTATAATCAGCTGGACTGGAAACTGCGCAGCGATGAACGGGTTATCAATATGGAAAAAACCAATGCCCGTTATCTGACTGCCGATAGTCTTGGCGAGATGGTGGATGTGGTGACAACCGATGTATCGTTTATCTCGCTGGATAAAATTCTGCCTCCGGCAATGACATTCCTGAAAGAGGGCGGCCATGTACTGGCGCTGATTAAACCACAGTTTGAAGCCGGTAAAGAAAAGGTCGGCAAAAAAGGTGTTGTTCGTGACCCGGCCGTACATCTGGAAGTAGTGGAAAAAATTCTGGCCTTATGTAAAGAAATAAATCTGACCGTATGGGGTCTGGATTTCTCGCCGGTAAAAGGGCCGGAAGGCAATATTGAATATTTATTATGGGGATGCAAAAATCCGGATACCGATTTTGTTCCGGATGCGGCTCAGGTGGTAGCCGCGGCCCATGACAGACTGGATTGATGACAGGCATGCAGCAGATTGTACCGCAGCTTCGAGAGCTTCTGATGGAAGTTCTGAACTGGCTGCAGCAGTGGCTGGTAGCAAATCAGCATCTGGCGGCATTCTGGATGCTGATTTTTTTTAGTATGATGACGGGTGCCCTCCTGTATCGGGGCTGTTCTGTTATCTGGCGGCGGTGGCGGATTGCCCGGCGTTTTAAGCGAGGGCTGATTGCCGAAAAACATGCGGCCAGATATCTCCGGCGTCATGGTTATCGGATTTTAGCGGCACAGCTGCAGGAGCCGATTACCGTTTATGTAAACGGAGAGGCACAGGATAGTACCGTTCGTGCGGATTTTCTTGTACGAAAAGGATGGAAAACCTACATTGTAGAAGTGAAAAGCGGCCAGCAGGGAACCGTGCGGCAGGCGGCCACGAGAAGGCAGCTGTTAGAATATAAACTTGTTTATGAGCCGGATGGTATTATTCTGCTGGATATGGAGCATCATAATCTGCAGAAAATCAATTTTGCCTATAGTGCGCGACGACGCAGTGAATGGCTGCGATACGGCATTATCAGTCTGATAAGCGGTGCACTGGTATATGGGCTTCTGCAGGTTTTCTAGGAGATTGATTACAATGAGTGCAGTAAAAACAGTTGGACTGATTATCAACAGTTATAAAAAACAGATTATCCAGATTGGCCAGCAATTAATAGAACTATTAAAACAGCAGCAGGTGGAGGTTGTCGCAATTGGCGAAGAAGCCGAAGCCCTGCAGCTTCCTCCGTCCAGTGAAGAAGCTTTTTGCCAGGCAGCTCAGATTGTTCTGGTAATCGGCGGTGACGGCACGATGCTGCGTGCGGCGCGTACCGTATATGGACGGGAAATTCCGCTTTTAGGTATTAACCAGGGCTACCTTGGCTTTTTAACCGAGGTGGAGGTAGAACATTTAAAAGAGGCACTGCAGCAGCTTTTAAACGGAGAATACGGCATTGAGCGGCGTATGATGCTGAGCGGCAAGGTTTATCGGGACAATCAGTGTATTGCCGATGTAAATGCATTGAATGACCTGGTTGTCACCAAAGGGGCGCTGTCTCGTATTATAAAAATGGAATTATATCTGGGAGACCAGCTAGTAGACCGTTATCATGGTGACGGGCTTATTTTCTCGACACCGACCGGTTCTACCGGATATTCGCTTTCTGCCGGAGGCCCGATTGTATATCCGGCGATGGATTTATGCATTGTTACCCCAATCTGTCCGCATAGTCTGATTGCACGGCCGATTATTTTTTCGCCGGAGCATGGATTAACGGTTCGTATGGATTCCAACAATGCGCCAGCCATGCTGACTGTAGACGGGCAGAATGGTGTAGAACTGAAAAAAGGCGATCGTATTGAAATTGGTATGGCAGAACATGATACATGCCTGCTGGTATTAGAAAACCGAAACTTTTTTGCGGTGCTGCGCGAAAAATTGCGCGGCGTGCAGGATGATACGGGAAGGTGAGAGTTGTGAAAACAAAACGTCATAGAAAAATACTGGAGATTATTAAAGAGAATATCGTAGGTACGCAGGAGGAACTGGCAGAGTTTCTGAAGAAAGACGGATTTAACGTTACGCAGGCAACCGTTTCCCGCGACATTAAAGAACTGGCCCTGATTAAAATTGCAGTGGGCGGTGACCAGTATCGCTATTCTCTGCCGACAGAAATTACAGTATCGGAAACCCGGCTGCGGTTTTTACTGAAAGAGTTTGTACTGAACTATGCATCCAGCGAAAATATTCTGGTGGTGCGTACAGCTCCGGGTAATGCCAATGCAGTGGCATCGGCTCTGGATAATGCCCAGTGGGGCGAAATTTTAGGCTCGGTAGCCGGTGATGATACCATTCTGGTAGTAGCCAGAAAGAAAGAGGATATTCCAAAAATTATTGAAAAACTGGAATCCTATCTGGATTAAATGGCAGGTGATAGATAGTGCTCACCCGACTGATGGTGAAAGATTTTGCACTGATACATCAGATTGAACTGGAATTTGACGGCCAGTTTCATGTACTGACCGGGGAAACCGGGGCAGGGAAATCGATTATTATTGATGCCGTATCTTTACTGCTGGGGGCAAGAGCCAGCAGTAAGGATATTCGTTTTGGCTGCAGCAAGGCTATGGTGGAGGGTGCTTTTTTTATTGGAGAAAACCCCGAACTGCATAAACTGCTGGAGGAACTGGGGCATGAGCCGGATGAGGAGAACCAGCTGATTCTTTATCGCGAATTAACAGCAAACGGCAAAAATGTGTGCCGGATTAACGACCGGACCGTTACCTTAGCGACCTTCCGACAGATTGGCCAGATGTTGATTAATATTTACGGACAGCATGATTTTCAGGCAATTTCCAATAAAGAACATCATTTAGAGCTTTTGGACAGTTTAGGCGACGGGGAATTTCAAAAGCGGAAAGAACAGATGGCAGAGGCCTACCGGGCACTGGCACAGGCAGAACAGAGACGCCACGCGTTACAGCAGTCGCTGAAAGAACGACAGGAAAAACTGGATTTTTTACGTTTTAAACTGCGGGAGCTGGAAGAACTGCAGCTGAAAGAAGGCGAAGAAGAAGCGCTGGAACAGGAGCTTTCCGTTCTGGATAACTTTGAAAAAATCTCCTCGGCTGCCGATAAAGCCTACCAGTTATTATATGGGGAGCGCCGTTCGGTTTATGCCATGCTGACCGCAGCTGCTGACAGCATGAACAGCATTCGCCAGTATGATAAACAGCTGGATGAAATAGCAGAAGGCCTGCAGAGTATGATGTATATGGCCGAGGATTATGGCCTGACATTATCCGGCTATGGCGATAAAATGGATTATGATGCTGAACGTCGTGACCGCTTGAATGAGCGGAAATATACGCTGGATAAAGCAAAACGCAAATATAATCTCTCTATTGAAGAACTGATTGGTGAACAGCAGCGTTTACAAAATGAGGTTTATACGCTGGAACATGCCGATGAGGAAATCGGGGAACTGGACCGCCTTTGTGATGAAAAACGCCGGGAGTTTGAAAAACTGGCTCTGGATGTTCGTAAGAAACGCCAGGCGCTGGCACAGCTTTTAACCGATGGCCTCCTGGAGGAGTTATCCCAGCTGGCTATGACACATACCCGGTTTGCAGTTCAGTTTGCAGAGAAAACAGCATCGGCACAAGGGCTGGATCAGGTGGAATTTTTTATGTCCGCCAACCCGGGGCAGCCGTTACGGGAATTAAGCGAGATAGCATCCGGCGGGGAAATGTCCCGTATTATGCTGGCCTTTAAAACCGTACTGGCACAGCACGAAAGTATTGGTACACTGATTTTTGATGAAATTGATACCGGCATCGGCGGCAATATTGTAGTAAAAGTAGGCGAAAAATTAGCGGCCGTAAGCCGCTATGCCCAGGTAATCTGTGTTACCCACTCGCCTCAGATTGCATCAATGGCCGATTGCCATTTTCAGATTCAGAAAACGATCGATAACGATCAGACCATTACCAGCGTGAGAGTGCTGGATGAAGCGGAATCCATTGCCGAACTGGCTCGTATGCTGGGCGGTGAAGAAGAATTCCAGCTGCGTCATGCAGAAGAACTAAAACGCAATGCGGCCGCGCATAAAGCGGCTATGTAAGCGGCAATATGCAATAGAATCAGATAATAGAGCTGATTAAAAAACAGGCTGAAGGCAGGACTATTTATTCACGTTAAACACGTTAAAATAGTTTTGCTTTCAGCCTGTTTTGTTTTTAGAATTAGATTGCAAATCAGTTTTTTATAAAATCTGGCGGAACGGTTAAGATTCTTTTATTAAAAAGCATTACACTAAAAAGCATTATACTGCAGAATCGTTTAATATTTCATATAATTCATAAACAC
>JAFOFM010000053.1 GCA_017387265.1 Peptococcaceae bacterium
CGTGTGGAAGGGCTCAGTATCTCGAATACGATTTCCGGAATCTCATCGTCACGATTGCAGAACACCATTAAATCCGGTCTTAGCACATCGCCCTGATGCACAACATCTAATTCACCCGCCGCATCGCACTGCGTATTCTCAAGCTTCACAAACAGATAACCATGCATTCGATGCGCAATCATCTGATGTTCACGTGACGGGCTTGGCGCCATATACACAATGCCGTCAATCAGTTCATATTTCTGGTGTTCATCTTTCGGCATCAGCATGAACTCTTCAATTGTGATGTTCAGTTTTTCTGCTGCGTGCATACGAACCACCTCCTGTTAGATTTATTATACCGTAACAAGTAAAAAAAATCCACTTTTATATCGTAGTATATAAAAAGCCTGCCGCGAAATGCGACAGGCTCTTGTTATGCTTATTGGATTGTTTGTCCGGTTTGTATAGCTTATTTGAAGTATTTTACGCCGGCTGCGAAGATTTTCTGGTCTTTGTCGCCCAGAATGTTTTTCGCAATGTGAGTACCGATACGTTCACTGTGACCCATTTTACCGAATACACGGCCATCCGGGCTCAGGATACCTTCGATTGCCATGTTGGAACCGTTTGGATTGTGTGCGATATCCATAGATGGAACGCCAGCAAAGTCAACGTACTGGGTTGCAATCTGACCATTGGCAGCCAGTTTTGCCAGCAGTTCGTCGGAACATACGAAACGGCCTTCGCCATGGGAGATTGGAATATTGTGCAGATCGCCTACTTCTACTTCAGCCAGCCATGGGGAATTTACAGAAGCGATTCTGGTTGTTACATAGCGGGACTGATGACGACCAATGCGGTTGAATGTTAAGGTTGGGCTGTTGATATCGGTATCAACGATTTCACCGTAAGGAACTAAGCCCAGTTTGATCAGAGCCTGGAACCCGTTACAGATACCCAGAATCAGACCGTCATTTTTGTACAGCAGGTTGTGGATGCGTTCTTTTAAGATTGGGTTACGCATGAACGCTGCGATGAATTTACCGGAGCCTTCTGGTTCATCACCGAAGGAGAAGCCGCCTGGGAAAATCATCATCTGTGCATCAGCCAGAGCTTTTTCCATACGAGCGATGGAATCTTCCAGCATAGCTGGTGTCAGGTTCGCAATGTTTACGATTTCTGCTTTACCGCCTACACGTTCCAGAATACGAGCGGTGTCGTATTCGCAGTTGGTGCCAGGGAATACTGGAATAACTGCTTTTGGCAGAGCAATTTTTGCTGCTGCTTTATAGCTTGGACGTTCGGTGTAGCTGTATGCTTCTACATTGCCTTTATCGGATGTGCGAGTTGGGAAGATATCTTCCAGAGTGCCTTCCCAGATTGGGGTCAGTTCATCCAGAGATACGGATGCATCGCCCAGTACAATCTGAGGTTCTGCAGTAGTGCGGCCGATTAAGACAGCGCCTTCTACAGGAGCATTAGCTTCTACTACGATTGCACCATAGTTTTTCTCAAACAGAGCTGGTACATGGATGCTGTCCAGACTAGCGAAACCAATCTGGTTGCCCAGTGCCATTTTGAATACCGCTTCTGCCACGCCGCCTTTGCCTAATGCCCAGGCTGCTTCAATTTTGCCTTCTTCCGCTGCTTTGTTTACCAGAGTCCACATTTCTTTGATAGCGGCCATTTTTGGCTGACCGTTTTCATCGTATGGAGCAGCAAACAGATATACATCATGCCCTGCTGCTTTAAATTCTGGAGACAGAACTTTTTCGGAATCAATGGTACCAGCTGCGAAGCTTACCAGTGTTGGAGGAATATCTAAATCCATGAAGGAACCGCTCATGGAGTCTTTCCCGCCGATTGCGCCAACGCCGTATGCCATCTGTGCTTTAAATGCACCTAACAGAGCGGATACAGGCATTGCCCAGCGTTTGCTGTCGCCGCGCAGGCTTGGGAAGTATTCCTGGAATGTCAGATAGCAGTCTTCTGTTTTACCGCCGGCTGCAACGATGCGTGCCAGGGATTCGGTTACAGCGCACATAGCACCTAAGTGCTGGTTCTGGCTGGACATATATGGGTCGAAGCCATAGCTGAACAGAGATGCAGTATAGCTCTGGCCATCCAGTACAGGGATTTTCGCAGCCATAGACTGGGTTGGGGTCAGCTGTGTTTTACCGCCAAAAGGCATTAATACGCTGCCTGCACCAATGCTGCTGTCGAAGTATTCTACCATACCTCTTCTGGAGCAGATGTTCAGGTCGCCAACCAGTTCTTTCAGAGCGGAAGCTGCATCAAATTCTTCTGCATCTTCTTTTGCTTCAGCCTGTGGGAATGCTGCTACATCAACAGTGATTTTTTTGCTGTCACCAGCGGAATCCAGGAATGCACGGCTTAAATCTACGATTGTTTCGCCCTGATATTCCATTACCAGTCGTGGTTCTTCGGTTACATATGCAACAACGGTTGCTTCCAGGTTTTCGCTGTCAGCTGCTTTGATAAACTGTTCCAGGCTTTCTGGAGCCAGAACTACTGCCATACGTTCCTGAGATTCGGAAATAGCCAGTTCGGTTGCGGATAAGCCTTCGTATTTTTTCGGTACGCGATCTAAGTGAATATGCAGACCAGCTGCCAGTTCACCGATTGCTACGGATACACCACCTGCACCGAAGTCGTTACAGCGTTTGATTAATTTGCTGATTTCAGGACGACGGAACAGACGCTGAATTTTACGTTCTTCAACAGGGTTCCCTTTTTGTACTTCTGCACTGCAGGTAGACAGGGATTTTTCAGTATGGCTCTTAGAAGAGCCGGTAGCCCCGCCGCAGCCGTCACGACCTGTACGGCCGCCTAACAGCACGATTACATCTTCCGGAGCTGGTACTTCACGCACTACGTTTTCAATTGGAGCAGCACCTAATACCGCACCGATTTCCATACGTTTTGCTACATAGCCTGGGCGATACAGTTCATCTACTAAACCGGTAGCCAGACCAATCTGGTTCCCGTAAGAGGAGTAACCCTGTGCAGCAGTTTTGGTGATAGTACGCTGAGGCAGTTTGCCCGCCATGGTTTCTTCTAATGGTTTGCGAGGATCGGCAGCGCCGGTTA
>JAFOFM010000054.1 GCA_017387265.1 Peptococcaceae bacterium
AGGTAACCATTCTGGATACCGTTCGCACCAAAGGAAACGACTTTGAGTTAAGCGAAATTATCCGTGAAGGTTCCGACGGTGTACTTTGTGCAGAATGCGGCGGTCCAATTCCTGGTTCCGGCTGTGCAGGCCGCGGAATCGTAACCGCTTTTGACACCTTAAAAGACCATAATGCCTACGAAATCTACAAGCCGGACGTTCTGCTTTATGATGTGCTGGGCGACGTTGTATGCGGCGGATTCGCTATGCCTCTGCGCAGCGGTTATGCCCGTGATGTATTTATTGTAAGCTCCGGTGAAAAAATGGCATTATATGCTGCGGCTAATATTGCCATGGCCATTGATAATTTTAAAGGCCGCAACTATGCCCGCCTTACCGGGCTGATTCAAAACAGCCGCAATGTAAAAGACGAAACACAGCTGGTAGCCGAAATGGCGGAAGAATTACATGTTCCGGTAGCCGGTATTATTCCGCGCGACGGACTGATTCAGCTGGCAGAAGAACAGAATTCCACTGTTGTATCCGTATTTCCTGACAGCGAACTGGCCGAACTCTACCGCCAGCTGGCAAAAACTATGTACGACCTCGCCGAGGAGGTGGAGGAATGAGCGATTCCTTTGAAAAAGCCGAGCGCAGCTGTTTTAACCTGACCCACTATGCAAAGCTGATTCCGGAAAGCCACGCTGTATTTGTAATGCCGCCGGGCTGTTCCCGTATCTTACGCCTTTCTTCCATCGAAGAAGGCATGAGTCATCGTTTTACCATGTTTAACCTGGAACAATCTGATATCATAAACGGCAGTGTAGAAGATCTTCTGCTGGAAGGAGCCGAGCGCACATTAAAACGACTGACAGAAGATGGCCGCCGGCCAAAAATTCTGTCGGTATTTGCAAGCTGTGTAGACAGTTTCATCGGCACTGACCGGGAATTTGTTATCGAGCAGCTGCAGGAAAAATATCCAGATGTTATCTTTTTCAATCTGGCGGTTGACCCGATTAACCGCGATTCTCTGCCGCCTCTGGTACGAGTGCATAACACCATTACTGCACTGTTTGAAAAAACCGGAAGCACACGTACCGCCAACTGGCTTGGCCATTATCTGCGGCCGGATGAAAATCATCCTCTTCTGCTAAAACTGCAGCAAAGCAATATCACATCCCGCCATTTGCTGGATTGCAAAACTGTAGAGGAATTACGCCAGATGGGAAATGCTGCTGTAAATATTGTAGCCGGGCCAATGGCACTGCCTGCAGCCCGCATCCTGAAAAACCGCTTCGGTACACCGTATTATAATCTGGTAAATCCGGCTGATCCGGATTCCCTGAGTGAGGAGGCGCTTCTGGCTCTATGAAAGATTTCCGTATGATTTTACCGAATCCGGCTTCTGACACTGCCGGCGCAGCCTCAATGCTGTTTCAGCTGAACGGTCTGACCATTATTCATGATGCTGCCGGCAGTATGGAAAGTTATATCACCTTTGACGAAGAGAGGGAACTGGAAGGCAAACGCACAGTAGCCTCCCGCCTTTCCCGGCTGGAAGCTATCACCGGCGATGACAGCATTCTTCTCAATAAAATCGAAGATGCCTGTGCCGATAATCCGCCACCATTTATAGCTATTCTTGGTTCACCGGTTCCGTTTACCATCGGTACCGATTTGGAAGGGATTGCTTCTGAAGCCGAATTCACAACCGATATTCCGGCGTTCGGTGTTAACTCCGGCGGATTTGAACTTTACGACAAAGGTGCCGGAGAAGCTTTAAAAAAAGTGCTGCAGAAAACCGTACAGCCGCCAGAAGCAAATGGCGGGCAGCTTGTAAACCTGCTGGGCGCAACCCCGATGGATTACAGCCCGGCTGAAATTGCCGATCTGGAACAGCTTGTTCTGGCAAACGGGGCGGATTCTGTGAACAACCTGACTATGACCGACGGTATGGAGCAGATATATGGCGCAGCAGATGCTGCATATAATCTGGTTATCAGTACCTCCGGCCTGCCTGCAGCCCGCTACCTCAAACAGAAATACGGAATTCCATATTCCATCGGTATTCCATTTAACAGTGATCTGGCGATTGCACCGGAATCACCGAAAAAAATTCTGTTAATTGGCGAAAGTGTTTTTACAAAGCAGCTGGCGCAGCTTTTGACACAGAATGACGGTATTGATGTTACCGCTGGTATTATCAGCAACGATGACGCGGAAATTTTCCCGGATGTTTCCTCCATGCTGCTGCACACCGAAGATGCCATTCGTACCGAGGTACGAAAAGACTACGACATCATTCTTGGCGATCCTCTTTACAAAGAACTTCTGGCGCCAGAAAGCACCTGTATATTTATTGAACGGCCGCATCGGGCGTTATCCGGCCGGCTGTATCCGTTCAGCGAATATAAATTAACCCATTATCTTGACAAACTGAAGGAGTGTTTAACATGAAACAAATGAAAAAATGGATCTCTCTGATTTTACTGATTACAATGGCTCTGACCATGTTCACCGGCTGCGGCGGCGGGCAGACATCCGATGCTGATACCGTAGTAGAATCCCGTACTGTAGTAGATGCTACCGGCCGTGAAATTACCGTTCCTGGCGAAATCAACCGTGTTGTTATTATGTCTTCTATGCCGCTGTGTTCCGTATACTGCATGGCTGGCGGTGATCCGGACAAACTGGTAGGCTTAACACCAGAATCCAAAAATGCTGCTGTTAATTCCTTCCTGAGTCAGGTAGCGGACTTAACTGATGTATCCACCGCATTTGCTGAAGGCGAATCGGTAAACATTGAAGAAGTTATGAACCTGAACCCGGATGTTGTTTTCTATAACACCTGGCACACCGGCGATGCTGCTGCAGCTGCACAGCTGGAAGAACTGGGCGTTGCCTGCGTTGGCTTTACTACTGATATTCCAAGTGCCATTGAAAGCGTAAATACCTGGGCAACTCTGATTGGTCAGGTAATGGGTACCGAAATGCAGGCTGACAAAATCGTAGAATACGGCCTGGAAGTAGAACAGATGGTTATGGACCGCGTTGGCCAGATTCCAGAAGAAGAACGTCGCAGTGCACTGATTCTGACAAACTATAATGCATCCGGCATTACTGCTGCCGGCACCACTTTCGGCCGTTACTGGCTGGCTACCATCGGTGCAGAAAACGTAGCAATGGAACTGGAACAGAAAGTAGCGCCAGTCAGCCTGGAACAGATTTACGCATGGGATCCGGATGTTATCTTCCTGAACAGCTTCAGCGCATTTACTGCAGAAGAAGTTATGAGCAATAACGCTATCGCAGGTCACGACTGGTCTGGTCTGACTTCCGTTCAGAACGGCGAATTCTACAAAATGCCTTTAGGTATGTACTACTGGTTCCCTCCTTGCTCTGACAGCCCTCTGGCTCTGCAGTGGATGGCAAAACATCTGTATCCGGAACTCTTTACCGACATTGATATGGATACCGAAATCAAAGACTATTTCCAGGAATTCTATGGCGTAACCTTAAGCGATGAAGACCTGAATACACTGTATAATCCTCCTGCAGAATCTGCAATGTAATGTGTGACTGCATATGGGACAAAAAAAATTCAGACTGGATGTGTCGTCCACCCGAATACGCCGCATTCTGTTTTATCTGACACTGATTGTCCTGCCGGTTCTTGCCGGTGTTATCTGCCTGTGTATTGGACGATTTTCCACTACACCTGCTGAAACACTCTCTGCCCTGGGTCGTATCCTGACCCAGGGGGTAGAACAGGGAGATAATCTTGCAAAAATCATTCGGGATATGCGTCTGCCGCGTATCGCTATGGCCATTCTGGTTGGCGGCGGACTTTCTGTAGCCGGGCTTGCTTTCCAGAGTCTGTTTGCGAATCCGATGGCATCACCGGATACACTCGGTGTTGCAGCCGGTGCCAGCTTTGGTGCAGTACTGGCATTATTATTTGGTGCAGGTACTTTAGCTACACAGTTTGCGGCACTGCTGATGGGCTTTATGGCTGTCGGGCTGACACTTTCCATCGGGAAAGGTAAAGGCTCAGAACGATCTCTCACCTCTATGATTTTAGGCGGGATGGTAATCTCATCCCTTTTTTCTGCACTGATTTCTCTGGTAAAACTGGTGGCCGATACCGATTCTAAACTGCCGGCTATCACCTACTGGCTGATGGGCAGCTTAAACAGCGCCACCTGGTATACCGTTTTATTTGCGCTCCCGTTTGTGCTGGGCGGGATTGCCTTACTGTTTTCTATCCGCTGGCGTCTGAACATCCTTCCGATGTCAGAAGACGAAATTCAGGCAACCGGCTCCAATGTAAATGTACTGCGGCTTCTGACCGCACTGGCCAGTACCATGATTACCGCAGCCTGTGTTTCCACCTGCGGCCAGGTTGGCTGGGTCGGGCTGTTGATCCCTCATATCTGCCGTATGGCTCTTGGAAGCGATAATATGGTGCTGGTACCGGCATCGGTCAGCATCGGGGCTGTTTTTATGATTCTGGTAGATACAGCTGCACGCAGTATCAGCCCGAGTGAAATCCCTGTATCGGTACTGACCGCAATTATTGGCGCACCGGTATTTATCGGCCTGTTACGCAAGACAGGAGGCTGGAAACTATGACCCACGCAACATTTGAAGTAAAAGACGGCTGCTTTGGGTATCCCCATGGCCGTCAGGTACTGAAACATATTTCTTTTTCTGTCAGTAAAGGCGAAATGCTGGCTATTTTAGGGCCCAACGGCGCCGGAAAAACCACGATGCTGCGCTGCATGATGGGCTTTCTGAAATGGACCGGCGGCCAGAGCCTGTTAAATGGTGAAAACATCGCCTCTATGAGCCCACGCAAACTGTTTTCCAAAGTCGCCTATGTACCGCAGGCCAAAAACGCGTCGCTGGCTTCCAGCGTAAAAGATATGGTTCTCTTAGGACGCAGCAGTCATTACGGTATTTTCGGCCGACCAGGCGCCAAAGACCGCCAGATGGTAGCCGATACTCTGGCAAAGCTTGGCTTATCTGCTATGGCAGACTGTTCCTGTGCCGAATTATCCGGTGGTGAACTGCAGATGGTACTGATTGCCCGTGCAATCGTAGCTGAACCAGAGGTTATTATTCTGGATGAACCAGAAAGCAATCTGGATTTTAAAAATCAGCTGATTGTACTGAAAACTCTGCGCAGCCTGACGGAACAGGGAATCACCTGTATTTTTAACACCCACTATCCGGTACACGCACTCCGCCATGCCGACAAAGCTCTGCTTTTAGACAAATCCGGCAATGTACGATTTGGCGCAACCAGCGAAGTTATCACCGAAGAAAATATGCGCCGGGCATTCGGCGTAGAAACCGTTATCGGACAGATTGAAACACCACACAATGAATATGCCGATGTGTTAGCTGTAAACACATTGCCTGACGAAACCGATATTCCGGAAACACCTTACGAAGAAAGCGAGATGGAACCTATGACACAGATTACCGGCGATACCCGTCTGGCCACCTTAAGTATTATTGTGGAAGACCGTGAAAACGCTGAAAAAATCAACGCCATGCTGCACGAATTCGGTCAGTATATCATCGGCCGTATGGGGATGCCTTATCCTAAAAAAGAAGTCAGCATTATCTGTGTTGTCATGGATGCCCCGGAAACTGTTATCAGTACCCTCTCCGGCAAGCTGGGACAGTTACGCGGCGTCAGCATGAAAACAACTTATTCCAAAAAATAATTCCGACATCATCGTAAATCCGCCACATAGACCCTATGCAAAAAGCCGACGCTCTATCAGGAGCCGTCGGCTTTTTGCATTGCAGATACATCTTTACTATTCGTGTAAACTCATATTGATATACAGCCATCATTGGGAAGTTCTCGGTTACAAAAAAACTGACTGTCCTTTATCAGAACAGTCAGTAAAAATACTACTAGTCTCTTGGTTTCATTGCAGGGAACAGCAGTACATCGCGGATGGATGCGCTGTTGGTTAACAGCATTACCATACGGTCAATACCGATGCCCAGGCCGCCTGTTGGAGGCAGACCATATTCCAGAGCGGTCAGGAAGTCTTCATCCATTGGATGTGCTTCGTCGTCGCCTTTTGCTTTTGCTTCCATCTGTTTTTCGAAACGTTCTCTCTGGTCGATTGGGTCATTTAACTCGGAGAATGCATTTGCATGTTCACGACCAACGATAAACAGTTCAAAACGGTCGGTTAATTCCGGATGACCATCTTTACGACGGGACAGTGGAGAGATTTCGATTGGATAATCGGTTACGAAGGTAGGCTGAATCAGGTTTTCTTCTACTTTCGCATCGAAAACTTCTGCCAGTACTTTACCTTTTGGCATGTCATCTTCTACATGAACGCCTGCCGCACGAGCCGCTGCACGAGCTTCCTCGTCGGTTTCGATGGTGCTGAAATCAATACCGGAGTACTGTTTTACAACATCGTTCATAGAAATACGCAGCCATTTGGTGCCTAAATCAACTTCGTGTTCCCCGTAAGTGATTTTTGTGGTACCCAGAACTTTATCTGCAACATATTTAAACAGATCTTCTGTTAAGTCCATCATATCGTTGTAGTCTGCATATGCCTGGTATACTTCCATCAGAGTGAATTCCGGATTGTGACGGGTGTCAATCCCTTCGTTACGGAATACACGGCCTAATTCGTATA
Source organism: Peptococcaceae bacterium (assembly GCA_017387265.1). Lineage (GTDB taxonomy): Bacteria > Bacillota > Peptococcia > Peptococcales > Peptococcaceae > UBA7185. The sequence goes on from JAFOFM010000054.1 coordinate 6,663, forward strand.
CTTTTTCCATACCGCCTACGATTAAGCGTTTCAGGTGCAGTTCCAGCGCAATACGCATATACAGCTGCATGTCCAGTGCATTGTGATAAGAAATGAAAGGACGTGCATTTGCACCGCCGGCAATGCCGTGCAGTACTGGTGTTTCTACTTCTAAGAAGTCTTTATTATCTAAAAATTCGCGCACATAACGCACGATTTTACTACGCATAATAAAGGTGTTCTGTACTTCCTGATTCATAATCAGGTCTACATAACGCTGACGATAACGCATTTCTACGTCAGTCAGACCATGATATTTTTCAGGCAGCGGACGCAGAGATTTGGTTAATGGAGTAAATTCACGAACGGAGATGGTGTATTCACCTTTTTCGGTTAAGAATACAACGCCGCGAATCCCTACGATATCACCGATGTCTGCTTTTTTGAAGAAGCCGTGGCTGTCTTCACCGGCTACATCTAAACGGGAGTAAATCTGTACTCTGCCGCTTAAGTCCTGTACGTTTGCGAAGCCAGCTTTCCCCTGACCGCGTTTTGCCATCAGACGGCCTGCTACCACAACTTCCTCGCCGGAAGCTAACAGAGCTTCTGCATTGTCCAGAACGTCCTGCGCATGATGTGTACGTTCAAACCGCTGACCAAAAGGATTTACACCTTTTTCGCGCAAAGCGTCCATTTTGTCCATACGAACTTTAATTAACTCATTTTCACGTTTTTCTTCCTGTGTTTGTTTTGCCATGATGTTACCTCCTTCTGGATTTCAGCAGTAATTATTTGCTGATGCTTACGATTTCCAGCTGAATTACGCCTGCAGGTACTTCTACATCGATAATTTCGCCTGCTTTGTGACCCAGCAGCGCACGGCCTACTGGAGATTCATTGGAAATACGGTTATTCATTGGGTCAGCCTCTACGGTACCAACCAGTCTGTATTCAGTAATTTCGTCAAACTCGATATCTTTTACAGTTACCAGGGAACCTACTGTGATGGTGTCATTCTGCTGTTCGCCATCTTCAATGATTTTCGCATTGCGAATCATTTTTTCCAGTTCCAGAATGCGGCCTTCCATGAAAGCCTGTTCGTTTTTCGCATCATCGTATTCAGAGTTTTCACTTAAGTCCCCTAATGCGATTGCTTCTTTTAAACGTTCTTTTACCTCTGTACGTTTTACTGTACGCAGATTTTCCAGTTCCTGTTCCAGCTGTTCCAGACCTTCACGCGTTAAAATTACATCCTGTTCGCTCACTTTGTAACGCTCCTTACATTCAATAATATAGTAACTTGCATATCTTTTAATTATAGTTTTCGTTTTTCTCTTTGTCAAGGTCTTTATTTGCGATGTGATTCGTATTATAATAGGATTGATTTATTGTGTATTTCTTTTTTAAACACTATATATAACAAACGGAGGTTTTATCATTATGGCAACTAAAATTGGTATTAACGGGTTTGGTCGTATCGGTCGTTTATGCGTGCGTGTAGCAATGCAGCATGAAGATGTAGAAGTTGTTGCAATCAACAGCACATCCAACCCAGAAGGTACTGCACACCTGTTCCAGTACGACTCCACACACGGCACCTACAGAGGCGAAGTTTCCTACACAGAAGATTCTCTGGTAGTAGACGGCAAAAAAATCCGCCTGTTAAGCGACCGTGATCCAAAAAATCTGCCTTGGGGCGAACTGGGCGTTGATGTAGTTATCGACTGCACCGGTAAATTCAAAACCAAAGAAGACTGCCAGGTACACTTAGACAACGGTGCTAAAAAAGTTATCATCTCCGCACCTGGTAAAAATGTTGACGCTACCATCGTTATGGGCGTAAACGAAGAAATCTACACACCAGACATGCAGGTTATTTCCAACGCTTCCTGCACCACAAACTGCCTGGCTCCAGTTGTAAAAGTAATCAACAACAACTACACCATCAAACACGGTGTAATGACAACTGTACACTCTTTCACCAACGACCAGAAAAACCTGGACAACCGTCACAAAGACTATCGTCGTGCAAGAGGCTGCGCTCAGTCCATCATTCCAACCACCACTGGTGCTGCAAAAGCTGTAGGTGAAGTAATCCCTGCAATGAAAGGCAAACTGACCGGTCTGGCTCTGCGTGTTCCAACACCAAACGTATCTCTGGTTGACGTTGTATTCGAATTAGAAGAAAAAGTAACTGCAGAAGAAGTTAACGCTTTATTAAAAGCTGCTTCCGAAGGCGAAATGAAAGGTATCCTGGGCTACTCCGACAAACCACTGGTATCCATCGACTACAATGGCGATGATCGTTCCAGTATCGTTGACGGTCTGTCCACCATGGTTATGGATGACACCATGCTGAAAATCATGGCCTGGTACGACAATGAATGGGGCTACTCCTGCCGCGTTGTTGACCTGGCTGCTTACATCGGCAAATAATTCCGATTACAGACAAGCTAAAATTAAAACGAGCAATTTCGATTGCTCGTTTTTTTGTTTTTATAACAAACTAAAACAAAGGGCGCCGAAACGGCGCCCCTGCATAAATCAATATTCTATTTTTCCCATTTCCATTCCGCAACTTCCGGCATATCGACGCCGTATTCACGGATGTACTGGTTATGTTCAACCAGTTTATCTTTCATTTCCTGTACGACCGCTGCGCCTTTGTTACTCAGGGAAGGAATCAGCTTGATGGCATCGATAACCAGATGGAATCGGTCGATGTCGTTCTGCACACGCATATCAAATGGTGTGGTAATGGTGCCTTCTTCTTTGTAACCGCGCACGTGCAGATCTTTGTTGGCTCTGCGGTAGGTCAGCTCATGAATCAGCGATGGATAGCCGTGATATGCAAATAAAATCGGCTTATCTTTGGTGAAAATCATATCGTAGTCGGACTGGCTCAGGCCATGCGGATGCTGGGAGCTATCCTGCAGACGCATTAAGTCCACCACGTTTACAACGCGAACCTTCAGTTCAGGCAGTTTTTTGCGGAGAATCGATACTGCCGCCAGTGTTTCTAATGTCGGTGCATCGCCGCAGCATGCCATAACGATATCCGGTTCGTTTCCGGCATCGGTAGATGCCCAGTCCCAGATGCCAATGCCCTGGGTGCAGTGTTTCACAGCCTGCTCCATATTAAGCCACTGCGGACGGGCATGTTTGGATGTTACCATAACATTGATATAGTTGCGGCTGCGTACACAATGGTCAAAGCAGCTTAATAAACAGTTGGTATCCGGCGGGAAGTACATACGTACCACGTCGGCTTTTTTATTGGCCAGATGATCAATAAAGCCCGGGTCCTGATGGGTGTAGCCGTTATGATCCTGCTGCCATACATTAGACGATAAAATATAGTTCAGCGAGGAGATTTTTGCCCGCCAAGGCAGTTCGCTGGTCACTTTCAGCCATTTTGCATGCTGGGATGCCATGGAGTCTACAATACGGATAAATGCTTCATAGCTGTTAAAAATCCCATGGCGGCCGGTTAACAGATACCCTTCCAGCCAGCCTTCACAGCAGTGTTCCGACAGCATGGAGTCCACAACGCGGCCGGTTTCGTCCAGATATTCGTCCCCGTCTACCGTTTCCGCATTCCATGTGCGGTTTGTCACTTCAAATACTTTGTTCAGGCGGTTGGACATGGTTTCATCCGGCCCGAAAATGCGGAAGGTCTGCGGATTGAGTTTTACGATATCGCGTACAAAGGCACCCAGTTCCAGCATATCCTGTGCTTCTACCGCACCAGGAGCATCTACCTTAAGTGCATAATCACGGAAATCCGGCAGTTTTAAATCACGGAGCAGCAGCCCGCCGTTTGCATGCGGATTTGCCGCCATACGGCGATTTCCTGCCGGTGCAAAGGCTTTCAGATCCGGTGTCAAATCACCGTCCGCTGTAAACAGTTCCTCCGGTTTGTAACTTTTGAGCCACGCTTCCACCATCTGTACATGTTCCGGCTTACTCATATTAACCGGTACCTGATGAGCGCGGAAAGTATCTTCTATTTTTTTGCCATCTACTTCTTTTGGACCGCTCCAGCCTTTTGGTGCACGAAGAATTACCATTGGCCAGTAGTAAGGCACTGCCAGACTGCCGGCTCTTGCAGCCTCCTGAATAGCTTTAATATCCTGATATGCTGCTTCCAGAGCCTCTGCCATAGCTTCATGCATATAAACCGGGTCGGAACCTTCTACAAAATATGGTTTCCAGCCCATACCCTCAAAGAATTTCTGTAAATCCGCTTTCGGGATGCGGGCCAGAATGGTCGGGTTTGCAATTTTATAGCCGTTCAGATGCAGAATCGGCAGTACTGCGCCATCTGTCTGCGGGCTTAAAAATTTATTGCTCTGCCATGCCGTGGCTAAAGGGCCGGTTTCTGCCTCGCCATCGCCTACAACACAGGCTGCAATTAAATCCGGATTATCAAATACAGCACCAAATGCATGGGCCAGCGAATAGCCCAGCTCGCCGCCTTCGTGAATAGAGCCAGGAACCTCCGGTGCTACGTGGCTGGAAATACCGCCCGGGAAGGAAAACTGCTTAAACAGTTTCTGCAGACCGTCTTTATCCTGCCCTACATTCGGATATACCTCGCTGTAGCTTCCGTCCATCCAGGACTGCGCCACCATGGCATTACCGCCATGCCCCGGCCCGGACAGATAGATCATATTGAGGTCGTATTTTTTTATCATACGGTTCAGATGCGTATAAATGAAGTTCTGGCCAGGCACTGTGCCCCAGTGACCAACGATTTTACGTTTAATCTGATCCCGGGTTAACGGTGTTTCCAGAAGCGGATTATCCAGTAAATATAACTGTGCTGCCGACAGATAGTTTGATGCGCGCCACCATTTATCCAGAAGCACACGTTCCTGTTCGTTTAAAATCTGATTAGACATAAGACATCCTCCTTGCTGAACAATCGATTTTATTATGTTTCCTCTCACTTTTATTTTACCATAGTTTTCTAAAATCGTCATCCATCAATCAGAGTCATTTGTCCATACAGAATTTCTATCTATGCAGAATTTCCAATACAGATAAATACTTATCCGCAGCCAGTTCATGGCTGTACCCGCACAATCTCGATATCATCAAAAAAATATTCCACAATATCTTCGGCGTCTTCGCCTTCCTCTGCCAGTGCCTTTGCCCCCCACTGGCTCATGCCGACACCATGGCCATATCCCCGCCCTTTTACCATGAGCCGGCCGTCCCGAATCGCAATTTCTTCAATCATATTCGATTTCATGGTTTCACCGCCGAGCGCCAGCCGCAAAGCCGCTGCCCCTACAGAAAGGCCATCAAAATCATATTTCATAACACGTCCGGATTCGCCCTGTTCCGCAATGCGGACCTGCTGAAACTTCTCCCGTCGCACACCGGTTACAGACTCGACCGCATCGGCTACCTGTTTCATTGTAAAATAAGTTTCCCAGGTCCGGTTTGGATTGTCAGGCAGAGTAAAGCCAGGGTCTTCCACACTTTCAATATAGGGAGTCGGCTCTTTTTCGTAGGCCAGCCCTTCTTTTGCCGATGCCGCAGTGCGGCCGCCTCCGTCTGCAAAAAACCAGGCCTTGATCAGTTCGCCACGATAAACCGCCACCTGATTCCCGGTTTTATCTACGGCCTGTTTTACCCGGTTATTGATTTTTGATGCATCATAGGCCTGAAATTCATGAATATCGGTGGAAGCATCGGTTCCCCGTTTTTGTACACCGCCATCTTCTATTTTTTCCAGCGTAAAAGTCCGCGCCATAATGGCCTGTGCCGCCAGCGCCTCCACCGGCCAGTTCACATCCATTTCCCCGGCTACCACCCCATACAGATACTCTTTTAGCGGCAGCTGGATAACCTCGCCTGTTTCATGCTGATAAAGGCTGATAACCGTATCATCGGTTAGCCAGTTATGTTGTGTTTTTGCGATGTCCTCCCCATCCCGGCCGCAGCCGGTAAACATGCCTGCCAGAATACAGATCATCACACACAGGCGGAACGTTTTTTGACAGTTCCTGAAAAAATCCATAAAAAAACCTCCTTTGCAGAAAGTATTCCGCAAAAGAGGGAGGTTTAATCAATTTCCTGACCTTCCAGTAATCGATATAAGGTCTTGGCATCATCTGCACGAACATTATCACGCACTTCTAAAATTTCAGCACGTACTTTTCGTTCCCCAAAACCGATTTCCAGTACATCGCCAGGTTTTACCTCGGCACCGGCTTTCGCCACTTTGCCATTAATTTTTACTTTGCCGCCGTCACACACATCTTTGGCAACCGTTCTTCGTTTGATAATACGAGATACCTTCAGGTATTTGTCCAGACGCATTTTTATCACCGCCTTATCTGTCTGCTGTCTGTATTTTTGCCTTTATCGCTTATATTCCACTGTTTCAGCAGAAATCCTGTGAAAAATTAAAAAATCCGCTGATTATACAATCAGCGGATGGATATGCAGTCAGCTGCAATTATTTTTTCTTTGCTACTACTTCTTTCAGACCTTTACCAGCTTTGAATGCAGGTACTTTTGTTTCTGGAATTGTAATATCTTCTTTGGTCTGTGGGTTTTTAGCTTTGCGAGCTTTACGTTCTCTAACTTCGAATGTACCGAAACCAACCAGCTGAACTTTATCGCCTTCCTGCAGGCTTTCGGTTACAGCCGCTAATACAGCGTTTACTGC
>JAFOFM010000055.1 GCA_017387265.1 Peptococcaceae bacterium
AGAAAAGTTTAAATCGATATCCGGTACTTTATCGCCCTTAAAACCAAGAAATGTTTCAAACAGAATATCGTGTCCATCTTTGATGAAAGGCGTGCCGCACTTTTCACATACGGCATCCGGCATATCCGCACCACAGCCATACTGCCCGTCATTTTTGAAAATGGTATTATAACAGTTTGGACAGCGATAATGCGGCGGAAGCGAATTAACTTCTGTAATCCCGGTCATATTCGCTACAAAAGAGGAACCTACCGAACCACGAGACCCGACCAGATAACCATCATCATTGGATTTTTTTACGAGTTTATGTGCAATCAGATACAGAACGGAGAACCCGTTACCGATAATCGAATCCAGTTCTCTTGTAATTCGTGCCTGAACCAGCTCCGGAAGTTCCGGACCATACAGCTCATGTGCTTTGGTATACGTCAGATTACGGATTTCGTCTTCTGCCCCTTCGATTTCCGGCGAATGAAGACCATCGGGAACCGGCTTGATTTCTTCGAAGTCTGCAATGATTTTTTTCGGATTGGTGATAACAATTTCTTTTGCCGCATCAGGCGGGAAATAATCAAACTCTGCCAGCATTTCCTCCGTATTACGATAATACAGTGGCGCCTGCTGATCGGCATCCTCAAACTTTTTACCCGCCATTAAAATTGCCCGGTAAATACTGTCATCCTTATTAGCAAAATGCACATCCCCTGTAGCTACAACCGGTTTTCCCAGTTCCTGTCCCAGTGCATAAATGTCCAGATTAATCTGTTTCAGTTCGTCTTCGCTCTGGAAAATCCCTTTGCGAAGCATAAATTCATTATTGAGATGAGGCTGCACTTCCAGGAAATCATAAAACGATGCGATTTCCACCAGTGCATCGTGATCCTTATTGGTTTTAATATAAGTCTGAATCAGCTCGCCGGCTTCGCAAGCACTGCCGATAACCAGATTTTCACGCACAGCCTGTACCAGTCGTTTTGGCATACGGGGACGACGATAGAAAAAGTTCAGGTTCGCTTCGGTTACCAGCTGATAGATAGCTTTCAAACCAGCCTGATTTTTCGCCAGAAGAATACAGTGATAGGTTTTCTGCTCTTCTTTCGGCAGTTCATCATCAAACAGATACCCTTCGACACCGTAAATAATTTTTACACCGGCATCCTGACCAGCTTTATATGCTTCCGGAAACGACTGCACAACACCATGGTCGGTAATGGCAATGGCCTCATGCCCCATATCGCCAGCCAGTTTAATGAGATTCTGTACATCACTCAGTGCATCATTTGCACTCATATTAGTATGCAGATGCAGTTCCACACGTTTATCCGGTGCATTGTCCGTCCGTTTTTTCAGTTTTGTAAGATTCAGGTCAAAAGCCATCATCGTCAGTTCACGGGCAAAACTGTCCTCCCGGATACTGCCTTTAACTTTCAGAGCTTTAACTTTTTTCAGCTTCCCTTTTAACTCTTTAATTTCATCTGCTTCTTTGATAACCTTGCATAAAATCGAATCCCTATCATCAGTGATTTTAAAGGTTAACAGCTGTTTGCCGTTTTTGAGTTCCCGTACATCCATACCGAAAATACGGCCCTCTACGGTAACAAATTTTTCTTCTTCTTCAAAAGAATCAATCGCTCGCGGCAGATCTTTAATCAGCTTACCTAAGAGGACAATTTCATCCGCCAGCGATTCGGCCGGTTTATTTTCAGCAGGCTTTGGTGTACTGCTCTGTACAGATGCAGCAAATGCTGTCTGCGGCTCTGTTTTTTTAATTTCCGGAGGTTTTATAGCACCATCGTGCTCCAGACGCACGATAAATTTTTCCTGCAGGATCTCATCCAGAAGAACACTGGCCTGCAGAGTAAACTGCATATTATGTAAAAACCGAATCCCGATTTCCTGTCCAATACAGATTGTGATTTCCACTTCCTCCGAATCCATCTGCCAGTAGCTGTTATACAGCCAGCCGGCAATGGTTGGATGCTGCTGCTGCAGCATGGTAACATACAAGTCATAATGATTCGTTAAAAAGGAATCCACATCCATTTTCTGCTGCGGCTGAACAACTAAACGCACGCCGCTGGCCTGTGTCATGCTGCTGGAAAAAAACTGCAGACACTGCACATATAAATCAGGTTCCGGTAATTCCGGACAGGCAAGAAAAATCTCACAGACTCTGCTTTGCTGTGAGATTGTAATCTTACGGATACTGGATTTCTCCAGAAACGCAATCACGTTATGATTCGGTTTTTGCTGTAAACTGTTATAATCCAGTACCATAAGACCTCCTGCCTCCCGGCACATTGTTAAGTTCCTGTTACATGATAACGATTCTCAGATGTGCTGATCACTCTCTGCACCTTCGTCATCAGCTTCAAATCGATATTCTTTCAGCTGCTGTTTATCAATATACAGAACATTTTCTGCACCGATTTCATCAGCCAGTTTTTCGCATTCTTTTTCGCTGTAGCAAAGAGTACGTTTCGCCATCATTTTATCTGCTTTAATCTCTAAACTGGAGAACCAGCGCAGGGTAACCAGAGTTATAAATGTCGCAGCAATTGCGGTCAGATATAAGCCTACGCCTACTGCTACACCAATGGACGCAGATACCCAAAGCGATGCCGCTGTCGTTAAACCGCGAATACGACCTTTACTCTGCAGAATAGCACCGGCACCGATAAAACCGATACCGCTTACAACCTGTGCCGCAATACGCCCAGGGTCTGCATTATTTACAATTCCCCCACCCATCACATCTGCAATCAGCGGCATTGTGATGGAAACCATGGTGAAAATACAGGCCCCCAGTGCTACTAAAATATGTGTACGAAGGCCGGCAGGCGTGATATGAGAACCCTTTTTCCACTGCCGTTCGACACCAATCATGCCGCCCAAAACCAGCGCCAGAATCAGACGAAAGATAAACAAAAGCTCATATTGCCAGAAACCGGCCGGATAAAAACTATTGATTATTTTCATCATCATAACACACCGCCATCCCTTCCTGTTTTATTCTTTAAATCAATCCTGCAATTATGCAAAAATAAAGGATACTGCTTTTTCCACTACATCTGCTAATGCAACAACTTCATTGTCCGCTTCGGTTCTCAGTTTGTATTCTACAACCTGTTCTTCTACTGCTTTTTTACCAACAGTAATACGAACCGGATAACCAATCAGGTCAGCATCTTTAAATTTAACCCCTGGACGTTCGTTACGGTCATCCAGCATAACTTCTACGCCGCGTTTCTGTAAGTCAGCGTATAACTGTTCTGCAATCGCCATCTGGTTTTCGTCTTTTGCGGAAATTGGCACGATAACAACATGATATGGCGCGATGGATTTTGGCCATACGATACCATTTTCGTCGTTCCACTGTTCTACCGCAGCAGCCATAGTACGGCTTACGCCGATACCGTAGCAGCCCATGTGCATAACCTGTTCTTTACCGTTTTCGTCCAGATATTTTGCACCCAGAGCTTCGCTGTATTTGGTACCCAGTTTGAATACCTGACCAACTTCGATACCGCGTGCGGAATCAGTTTTCTGACCGCATTTTGGACATGGATCTTCTTCGGTCATCATACGCAGATCATAGTAACCGGTTACTTCAAAGTCACGGCCAGGATTTACGTTGATGAAGTGGAATGCTTCTTCGTTTGCACCGCAAACCAGATTTGTCATCTGTTCTACTTCCAGGTCTGCGTAGATTTTAACGTTTTTCAGACCAACAGGACCTAAAGAACCAAAACCGCCTGCAACTACTTTCGCTACCTGATCTTCTTCAGCCATTTCCAGTGCCAGACATGGATGTACGCGCTGTACTTTTACATCGTTTACTTCACGGTCACCACGAACCAGAACACAGATTAATTCTTCATCTGCCTGGAAGAACAGAGTTTTCACAGTTTTAGTTGCTGGTACATTCAGGAATGCAGATACTTCTTCGATTGTTTTAGAATCCGGTGTGGATACTTTTTCTAATGCCAGTTCTGCTTCGTCGCCGGATTTTGGCTGTGGAGCAGGACATGGAGCAATTTCAATATTTGCAGCATAGCCGCAGTGATCACAGAATACAACAGTATTTTCACCGATTTCCGCTAATGCAGTAAATTCATGTGTCTGGCTGTCGCCAATTGCACCGCCGTCTGCTTCAATTGGACGGAATTTCAGGCCGCAGCGGTTGAATACGTTGGTATATGCCTGATACATATCCCAGTATGCTTTATCCAGACCTTCTGGATCACGGTCGAAAGAATACAGGTCTTTCATGATAAATTCACGGCTGCGGATTAAACCAAAGCGTGGACGTTTTTCGTCACGGTATTTGTTCTGAATCTGGTATAAACGCAGAGGCAACTGACGATAAGAATTTACTTCGCTGTGCACCAGGTCAGTAATTAATTCTTCATGTGTAGGCCCTAAGCAGAACTGACGTTCATGACGGTCTGTTACTTTGAACATTTCCGGACCGTATGCATGCCATCTGCCTGTCTGCAGCCATAATTCAGCAGGCTGAACGATTGGCATTAACAGTTCCTGGCCGCCAAAAGCATCCATTTCTTCGCGTACGATGGTTTCAATTTTGTGCAGAACACGTTTGCCTAATGGCAGGTAATGATACAGACCTGCTGCACTTTTGCGAATAAAGCCTGCACGCAGCAGTAACTGTGCGCTGACGGTATCCGCATCTGCCGGATTATCACGTAAGGTTGGAATTAAAGCATTGCTCATTTTCATAATATTCGTTCTCTCCCCGATTTGTTCATTTTGCAGCGTTATTATTAAGCTGCTTATTTATAAATCATCGCTGATTATAATAACTTGTCCAGTTCTTCTTTAAAAGCGTCCAGAAGCTTCTCTTCCGGCACTTTTTTAATAATCTCGCCTTTGCGGAAAATCAGACCGTCTCCTTTGCCGCCTGCAATACCTAAGTCAGCTTCACGAGCTTCCCCCGGGCCATTTACTACACAGCCCATTACAGCCAGTTTTAAAGGCTTATCAATACCGCTTACCAGCTGATCAACCTGATCTACCAGCTGCTCTAAACCGATTTGTGTGCGGCCGCAGGTTGGACAGGAAATAATCTCTACCCCTTTTGGATATAAATCCAGCGAGCGAAGAATCTGTTTTGCCACCGGAATTTCCTGCAGCGGACTCCCGGTAAGCGATACACGAATGGTATCCCCGATGCCCTCTGCCAGTAAAGTACCAATCCCCACTGCAGATTTCACAATCCCATGTTTGGCATTGCCGGCCTCGGTTACCCCTAAATGCAGCGGATAAGATACTTTATCGGCCATCAGCCGATATGCTGAAATCATTAATGGAACATCTGAAGCTTTCAGAGAAATTTTAATCTGATCAAAATTCAGATCTTCCAAAATTCTTACATGACGCATTGCACTTTCTACAAGTGCTTCTGCGGTTGGATGCTGATAGCGTTCCAGCAGATCTTTCTCTAAAGATCCGGCATTTACACCGATACGAATCGGCACGCCCATGCCTTTCGCCATATTTACCACTTCGCGTACCTTTTCTTCGCTTCCGATATTGCCCGGATTAATGCGCAGCGAGGAAATACCATATTCCATTGCCAGCAGAGCCAGGCGATGATTGAAGTGAATATCGGCAATTACCGGTACCGGACTTTCTTTACAGATTGTTTTTAAAGCCTGTGCCGCTTCCTCATCCGGTACTGCAACACGCACCATCTGGCAGCCGGCTTCCGCCAGCTGACGAATCTGTTCCAGAGTAGCCTCTGCATTGCGGGTGTCGGTGTTTGTCATCGACTGAATGCTAACGGGATAATCCGACCCTACACCCACATTGCCAATCTGAAAACTGTTTGTTTTTCTTCTCTTCATTTCAAAGTTCTGCAATGTTTTCACCTTCTCTTGCAGTCATTATTCACATATTTATCAGGAACGTCTTCCTTCACGGCTTAAAAGAACAGCCGCATAATATCTTTGTAGGTTACCACCACAATCAGCCCCATTAAAA
>JAFOFM010000056.1 GCA_017387265.1 Peptococcaceae bacterium
ATACAGGTTCTAAATGGATTGGACTGTTAAGGCGATAGTAATACTCGGAATCTTTCTCCAGTGTTTTTCCGCTGAACCAGGTACGCAGCTCATAACGGTTTTCATAATAAATAACATCCGCAAAAATGCCGATATTACCGCTGATTCCATCGGCAAATTCTATCTCCTGCTCGCCGGCAATACCCAGATTCCGACACCATTCAGGCATCTGCTCAGCAGTTACTATAACATCTCCGCTATACAAGCTATCATCCACGTATCCTAAAAATACATCATCATACACATCACATTCTATTTCATTGTGCAGTTCCACTCGCCCAAGCCCCAGCAAAATAAAAGCTCCCAGTAACAGAAATGCTGCTGCACACACCCTGCGCTCATTGGCTTTCAGCCATGTTCCCAACGTTCTCCCCCTCCTTCACGTTATTTTATAATCTAATTTTTTTCATCATAACAGAATATGCAGCCGCCTGCAAACTGCAATTTTATGTACACTCTAGAAGCAGCTTTAAACTGCCTTTATTTTATCAAAAAAACAGAGCGGGCAAAATGCCCGCTCCATTCAGCAAAGTTTTTAGCAAAGTTTGTAAAGCAATTAGATTCAAAAGATTAATATTCTTTTGGCATATCATTCAGCTGAGCCTGGCTGAATACAGGACCATCTAAGCAAACATAGCAGGAACCGATGTTACAACGGCCGCATTTACCGATACCGCATTTCATACGTAATTCCAGTGTTGTGATGATATCTTCGTCTGGCAGACCCATCTGGGACAGGATTGGCAGAGTCAGTTTAATCAGAATTGGAGGACCGCAAACAGCTGCGATCTGTGCGTTTGGCGCGATTTCTTTAACATAGTCAGGTACGAAACCTACATGGCCATCCCAGCCTTCCTGTGGACGGTCGATGGTTACGAACACTTCTGTGTTAGGAACTTTTGGCCAGTTTTCGAATAAGTCGTCTTTGAAGCACAGGTCTTCTTTAGAACGACCACCGTAAATGATTGTCAGTTTCCCGAAGTCTTCTCTGTTTCTCATGCAGTACAGAATCAGGCTTCTTACTGGAGCCAGACCGATACCACCGGCAACGAACACGATGTCTTTGCCTTTGAACTGTTCGATTGGGAAACCGTTGCCGTATGGCCCACGGATACCAACTTCCTGGCCGATTTCCAGACCATGCAGAACACTTGTCAGTACACCATCATTGTATTTTTTGATGGACATATCGATATAGTCTTCACCATAGTTGGTAACGGAGAACATTGCTTCCCCGATTGCTGGCATGGAGTACATACCCAGCTGGCCTGGCATTGGAGTGAATGGTCTTTCACCTTCCGGTGTGCTAATACGGAAGGTTTTTACATCTGGTGTTTCGTCCAGGATTTCTTTCAGAACGCCTACTTTAGGAACCAGATTATTGATTTTTAAAACGTCGCTTGCAGAAGCTGTTTTCACAAATAACCCTCCTTCTTAGCCGATTACCTGTTTAATGAATTTTGTAATATCCAGGTTTACTGGACATTTAGCTACGCAGCGGCCGCAGCCGATGCACAGGAACATGTCATGTTTTTCGTTGAAGTACTGCAGTTTGTGCAGGAAACGGTTACGAACACGTTCTTTTTTACCCTGACGTGGCTGATGACCACCAGCCATTAAGGTGTATTCAGCAAACATGCAGCTGTCCCATGTACGCATTTTCATACCAACTTCGCCACGGATTTTGTTGTTGATGTCGAAGCAGTGGCATGTTGGGCATACATAAGTACAGGTACCGCAGTTTAAGCATTTGAAGCTGTATTCGTCCCAGATTGGATCTTCGAACATGCCTTTCAGTTTTGCAGGCAGTTCGGATGGGTCGAATTTTACTTCCTGTGGTTTCTGATCTGGCAGTTTGTCTGCAGCTTCGCCTAAACCGCTTACTGCATCCAGACATGCTTTCCCTTTATCGGAAACAGCTACGAAACCATAGGTATCGCCAAATTCATAAACCTGAACGTCAGCTACGCTTGCTTCAGCGTGAGCACGGTCAACGCCCATGGATTCACAGAAGCATGTAGCTTTTGGATTATTACAAGCCAGAGAGAACACGATGGTGTTTTCTCTTTTTTCTTTGTACTGTGGATCTTCGAATTTTTCATCCAGGAATACTTTGTCCAGACACTGGATAGCTTTTGTATCGCAGTGACGAACACCAAATACTACCTGCTGTTTATCCATAGCTGGCATTTCTTCGATAGCCAGTTTTTTGCCCTGAGCACGGAATTTGTACATAGCTTCAGACTGTGGCAGATAAACAGTTTTTGGAGATACAGTTACGTTACCGTCCAGATATAATTTGGACACACCTTCCTGTACCTGGCTGTATGGCGCAAACTGAGTCAGGCCATTGTAGTCAACTGGAACCAGAACGCTGTATTTCTGAGCCAGCTGGCCTAAAAATCCATCTAATTTTGCTTTTTCAACAGTTTTCACAATAAGCGCCTCCTCTTACATAAATTCTTCAGGGTCAGCAACCTGATAACTGTTCAGAGGTGTTGTCCCTTCGGTCACCAGACCAGCTTCGTAGTTACCGAACAGAGTGTCGATATCTTTAATGAATTTTTTGTTCATCAGCATGATTGGAACGTCGGATGGACATACCGCTTCACACTGACCACATTCGATACAACGACCAGCAACATGGAATGCTCTGGTTACACCGTAGAACTGGTTTTCGGAAGCGTTAACATCTTTACTGCACCAGCCGGATGCACTCTGATCAAAGATGCAGTTTGTGCAGTTACATGCTGGACAGATGTTACGACATGCATAGCAGCGAATGCATTTGCTGTACTGTTCTTTCCAGAAAGCAGCTTTTGCATCAGCATCCATAGCTTCAATAGCTTCTACATCAGAGAAGTCTTTTGCTGTGCACCAAGGTGTTACATCGGAACCGATTTTCTGGTCGCATGCAACAGGGTTTGGATAACGGCATTCTTTACATGCATTTGCCATTGGCACTTCAGCGCCTGCTGGTGTTTTTGCAGCAACTTTAGGGTTTTTCATGCCGGAGCATGGAACACCGATTACGATGCTGTTTTCTGGATTGATACGTTTGTCATGAACCAGACGGTTGTATGCTCTGGTATCGCAGCCTTTTGCAAAGATTGCAACTTTATCTTCAGAGTTGATAAAGTCAATCAGGTATGTGCTCAGGTTCTGCAGACAGTATTCGTCCCAGATTAATTTATCTACATCAGCAGCGGAACGAATCATAACAGGAGTAGAGTCGTAAGGCATGGTACCTTTTTCCCAGCCCAGTACAACAGTAGCTTTACCAGATTCCAGCAGCTCTTTTGCAACAGCTCTCATTTCATTCTGGATGTTACTCATTTGTTTCCACCGCCTTTACTTCGATTTTCGCGTCGTCACGGAATTTATCGTTTGGACCGATTGCTTTTACTTCGTTGATCATTTCGGTAACTACCTGCTGGAATTTAGGACCTTCCGCACCGGAAATCCATCTGGTGTGGAAACGACGGGAGTCGATGCCCATGTAATCCATCATACGGGTAATTAACAGGAAACGACGTCTGGTATAGTAGTTACCAGTTGTGTAGTGGCAGTCGCCAGGATGGCAGCCTGCTACCAGTACACCGTCGATACCTCTCTGGAATGCACGCAGTACGAACTGTGGGTTTACTCGGCAAGAGCATGGAACACGCAGTACGCGAACGTTTGGCGGATACTGCAGACGGCTTGTACCAGCTAAGTCAGCACCTGCATAAGTACACCAGTTACATGCGAAAACCAGAATTTTTGGTTCAAAATTTTCTACTGCATTGTTTGACATAATGCATCCACCTCCGCTAAGATCTGAGCGTTTGTAAAGTGTTTCAGGTTTGCAGAACCGGAACGGCAAGTAACGGTACAAGCACCGCAACCCTGACACAGACTGCTGTTAACATTTGCAACCTGACGTTCAACAGTTTTGCCGCCTTTTCTTTCCTGGATGGTTTCCAGTGTGATTGCTTTGTATGGGCAAACTGGAACACACAGACCGCAACCGGAACACAGTTTTGTATCAACAACAGATACAGTTGGTTCTGTTTCCAGCTGATCTTTGCTCAGCAGTGCGCATACTTTAACTGCAGCAGCGCCAGCCTGTGCAACGGAGTCTGGAATATCTTTAGGACCCTGACAAGCACCAGCCAGGAATACACCTGCTGTATG
>JAFOFM010000057.1 GCA_017387265.1 Peptococcaceae bacterium
ACTGTCAGCACGTACGGAGGATGTTTATGAGATGAATGTGGATGGAACCTGGATTTATAATCAGGAGCGGGATACCGAACGTCAGGTAATGGAAACAACTTCTGCAATGACGGATGGTGAAATTGTGGTAACAACGCAGGCTGTATCGAAAGAATATCCAGAACAGGATATGCAGAATTATGATACCATGGCAGCTATTTTAGAAGCCTACAAACAAGACGTACGTGACCGTCAGTTTGAAGCGCTGAAAACAGCCCAGAAATATAAAATCGAAATTCAGCTTCCGCAAAAAACAGGTCGTTACGCCAGCTACTATTATTTTGATATGCCGGTGTATAAATCTGATGTCAGAACCATGGCGCTTCTGGAACAGATGGATATTGATCAAAACGAGCGCAATTACAGTGATGCGCTGATTTTCCGCTGTGAGGAAAAAACAGAAGCCGAACTGCGAACGATGCTGGATACTGCGTATAATGTTCTGGCAGAAACAAGTCAGACTGATAAAGAGAACCTGACGGTAGAACGATGTAAAGAAATTTTAGCTTATGAGGCAGAACTGACTGGCCATATTACTGGTACTGACAATGTTGACCGGTTCATTAATGAATGCGATTTATTAAACAGCGGCGGCATTTTCGTGGACTATGACCAGACTCATTTTGTTTTACTGCGCTATAATCATACAGGCAGCAATGACTGGCAAACGCAGCTGTTTTACAAAGATACGGTTCCAGTTGTATATCAGTAAGCTGACTTTGTAAAAAGAATCTGAATGAAAAGTGAAATATCCGGAATATCAGCTTTTTGTCTGCTGTTCCGGATATTTTTGTTTGCAGGAAATATTTTAAGAATCCAAAGGAGATATAAAGGAATTTAATGGCGATTTGCAAAGAGCCTGTGTTATAATATATACTGAGTCCAAATGCGACGAGGAGGCGTTTTGATTGAGTTACATCAGAGCCAATGAATTCACATTGCGCATTGAAACAGTAGAATATATTTTCCAGCATGCGCCTGGTATGGGATACAGCGAGGAAGAAATCGAAGAGTATCTGGCAGCGTTTGACCGGAAATTTTTAAAAGTGTTTTATGAAAAAGCAAAAGCGGAAGATGCAGAATCGACTATTACCAAAGATCTGGATGCGTTTTTAAATGGTCATGCCTTTGGATATAACACAAGATTCTGTCTGCTGCGCTACGGATTTTAAATAAAAAGACAAGGGCAGGTGTTTTAATGTTTTACGATTATGCGAAGGTACATGTAAAAGCAGGCGACGGCGGGAACGGTATTGTGGCCTGGCGCCGTGAAAAATATGTACCAATGGGCGGTCCGGCCGGCGGTGACGGCGGTGACGGCGGCTCCATTATTTTAGAAGCGGATAACAATCTGCGTACTCTGATTGACTTCCGTTACAAAACTCATTACAAGGCGGATCGTGGGAAACACGGGCAGGGCAGCAGTATGCACGGTGCCGATGCAGAGGATAAACTGTTAAAAGTGCCGGTGGGCACAGTGGTACGCGATGCAGAAACTCAGCAGATTCTGGCCGACTTGACAGCGGCAGGGCAGAAAGTAGTAGTTGCTAAAGGCGGTCGCGGCGGCAGAGGCAATACTCATTTTGTAAGCTCTACACACCGTGCACCGACTCTGGCAGAAAACGGGGATGCCGGGGAAGAACGCTGGATTACTCTGGAATTAAAATTGCTGGCAGATGTAGGGCTTGTAGGGTTCCCTAACGTAGGGAAATCCACTATCATTTCTCACGTGTCGGCAGCTAAACCAAAAATTGCAGATTATCACTTTACTACTATTGTGCCAAATCTGGGTATGGTAAAAGTAGATGAAGGTCGAAGCTTTGTTATGGCCGATATTCCTGGTCTGATTGAAGGGGCTGCGGACGGTGCCGGTTTAGGTCACCGCTTCTTACGCCATACCGAACGTACTAAAGTTCTGGTACATGTGCTGGATATCAGCGGTTCTGAAGGCAGAGATCCACTGGAGGATTTCGCTATCGTAAATCAGGAACTGGAACGCTATAATGCATCGTTAATGAAACGTCCAATGGTAATTGCGGCGAATAAAACAGATATTATGGGCGAGGTTGATTATCTGGCTCGCTTAAAAGAAGAACTGCCGGAATATGAAGTATTTCCGGTGTCGGCAGCAACTGGCGAAGGTCTGAGACCGCTGGTATATCGTCTGGCTGAACTGGTAGAACAGGTAGAACTGGAACCAGAGGAAGTAACACCAACGGAAGAAGTAAAAGTGACAAAAGTTGTCGAGGAAGAAGTAAAATTTGTAATTGAACGAGACGAGACAGGTGCATTCGTTGTATCCGGGCCGGAAATTGAACGTCACTGGAGAAGAACAAATTTTGTCAACGACGACGCGGTATCGAGATTTTTACAGATTGTTGAAGCGATGGGGGTAGTCAAAGCCCTGCGTGAAGAAGGATGTAAAGATGGCGATACTGTGCGCATTAAAGATGTAGAATTCGATTTTATGGATTAATGTGAGG
>JAFOFM010000058.1 GCA_017387265.1 Peptococcaceae bacterium
AGCTTTAAAACAGAAACTTCTGAAAAAACTTCTGTAGAAACTTCTGAAAAACTTCTGAATTTTCATGTTAAGTTCCCGGCTAAGCTTCTGTCTGTTTACATCTCAAAGCCTGCATACAGCATTATAGCAGATGCAGGCCCGAGACTCAACTGTCAAATCAGATATAATTACATAGCTGCAACATCAGCAAATGCTTTTTCAGCAGCAGCGATTGTTTTTTCGATATCTTCGTCGGTATGTGCCAGAGATACAAACCAGCATTCAAACTGGGATGGTGGTAAGTATACGCCCTGGTTCAGCATGGACTGGAAGAATACTTTGAATTTTGCGGTGTCGCTTGTCATAGCAGCTGCGTAGCTGTCTACTTTTTCACCGGTAAAGAATACAGTCAGTAAGGATGCACTGTGGTTGATAGAAACGGTTACACCAGCTTTTTCTGCTGCAGCCTGCACGCCTTCTGCCAGTTTTTTTGCTTTCGCTTCGATGGTTTCGTATACGCCTGGTTTTGCCAGTTCTTTTAAGGTTGCAATCCCTGCAGCCATTGCCAGAGGGTTACCGGATAAGGTACCAGCCTGATATACAGGGCCTACTGGAGCTACATGCTGCATGATTTCTTTTTTACCGCCGTAAGCACCTACAGGCAGACCGCCGCCGATGATTTTACCTAAGCAGGTAATGTCAGGCATAATGTTGAACACTTTCTGAGCACCGCCGAAGGATGCACGGAAACCGCTGATAACTTCGTCAAAGATTAACAGTGCGCCGTATTCTGCAGTTACTTCACGCAGGCCTTCCAGAAAACCTTCTACTGGAGGAATTAAACCCATGTTCCCTGCAACTGGTTCTACGATAACCGCTGCAATCTGATCTGGGTATTCTGCAAACAGTTTTTTCACGCTGTCTAAATCGTTGTAGGTTGCGCTTAATGTTTCAGAAGCGATGGATTCTGGAACACCAGGGCTGGATGGAACGCCGAAGGTTAATGCGCCGGAACCTGCTTTGATTAACAGGTGGTCTGCATGACCATGGTAGCAGCCTTCGAATTTAACTAATTTGTTGCGTTTTGTATAGCCGCGAGCCAGACGAATCGCACTCATGGTAGCTTCGGTACCGGAGTTTACCATACGAACCATTTCAACGGATGGCACAGCATCTACGATTAATTTTGCGATTTCTACTTCTGCTGCAGTTGGTGCACCATAGGTGCTGCCTTTTAACAGAGCTTCCTGTACTGCTTTGGTAACAGCTTCCGGCTGATGCCCTAACAGCATAGGACCCCAGGAGCAGATGTAGTCAACGTATGCGTTGCCGTCTGCATCATACAGTTTGGAACCTTCTGCTTTTTCAATGAAAACAGGATGGTCGCCTACTGCTTTAAATGCACGAACAGGGCTGTTTACGCCGCCAGGAATAAATTCCTGGGCTTCTTCAAATAATTTTTTGGAGTTTGTGAAATCCATCAGACTATCCCCTTTCTGAGTTTCAGATGATTTATAATAACGTCTTGCTTTTTATTCTGCGAGCCATTTTGCCACATCAATTGCGTGGTAGGTTAAAATCATATCGGCACCGGCACGTACAAAACCGGTCATAATTTCCATTACGATTTTTTTCTCGTCAATCCAGCCTTTCTGAGCGGCTGCTTTTACCATAGCGTATTCGCCGCTTACGTTGTAAGCTACGATTGGCTGATAAAATGCTTCACGGGTTCTTGCCATAATATCCAGATAGGACAGCGCCGGTTTCACAATAATGTAATCTGCGCCTTCTTCTACGTCCAGTTCGGTTTCATGCATTGCCTGACGCACGCTGCATGCAGGGTCCATCTGATAGGTTTTGCGGTCGCCAAACTGTGGTGCAGAACCGGCTGCATCACGGAACGGACCATAAAATGCAGATGCATATTTAGCAGAGTAAGCCATAACCGCTACATCGGTAAAGCCAGCCTGGTCTAAGGCTGCACGAATCATGCCTACGCGGCCGTCCATCATATCCGATGGCGCAATGATATCTGCCCCTGCCTGTGCCTGGGATACTGCTGTTTTTGCTAACAGGCTTAAGGTAGGGTCGTTTAAGATTTCCCCTTCCGGTGTTACAATACCGCAATGACCATGGCTTGTGTATTCACACAGGCAGCAGTCTGCAATGATAACCAGTTCCGGATATGCTGCGCGCACTTTGCGGATTGCCTCCTGCACAATGCCGGTTTCGGCATAGGCCTGTGTGCCCACTGCATCTTTTTCTGCAGGAATCCCGAACAGAATGATGCTGTTGATACCAACAGCCACTGCACGTTCTACTTCTTCCAGCAGATGATCTAAGGAATACTGGTTAATCCCCGGCATGGAGTCGATTGGATTAATCTGGTCTTCGCCTTCTACAACAAAGATTGGATAAATTAACTGTTCTGCGTGAACACGGGTTTCACGCACCAGTTTACGAATATTTTCAGTTCTTCTGAATCTACGCATTCTTGTTTCTGGAAACATCATGCATAACCTCTTTTCTTATTTCTGAAAGTAAGTCTGAATCGCGCTTACTAAACCATCAATGGTGTATTCTTCTGCACTGATATCTACTTTCAGGCCGTTTTTCTCAGCAGTTTCTGCTGTGATAGGCCCGATACATGCAACGGTAATGCCTTCGATTAAAGAGCGGTTTTCACCGATTAATTTCAGGAAGTTGGTTACAGTGGAGGAGCTGGTAAAGGTCAGTACGTGAATTTCGCCAGCCTGCAGTTTTTCTAATAACAGCTGGGTATCGGTTTCATCAGCCAGAACAGTCTGGTATGCGATTACTTCGTTTACATCAGCGCCTAAGCTGATTAAGCTGTCTACTAATACCTGACGTGCCAGATCTGCTCTTGGCAGCAGCACTTTGTCACCAGGCTGAATGCGGTCTTTTAATGCTTCGATAACCGCTTCTGCACGGAATACTTCCGGCATAACATCCACTAATAAGCCGCGTTCTTCCAGTTCTTCCGCTGTTTTTGGCCCGATTGCACAGATTTTTGCATCTTTCAGGCTGCGGATATCCAGTTTCTGCGCTTTTAAGCGCTGGAAGAACATTTTAACACCGTTTACGCTGGTAAAAATAATCCAGTTGTAATTGCCGGCTTCTTTCACAGCGGTATCCAGTGCCGCAATGTCATCCGGCTCCTGAATTTTAATGGTTGGGTATTCCCATGCTTCTGCACCCAGTGCTTCCAGTTTTTCGCTCAGTACGCTTGCCTGTTCACGGGAACGGGTTACCAGAACGCGTTTGCCGAATAATGGCTTGTCTTCAAACCAGCGCAGGGTTTCACGCAGGGTTACTACCTGACCGATAATGATAATAGCTGGGGATTTTAAGCCTGCTTTGTTTACTACATCTACGATATTTTCCAGAGTACCGGTAACCACTCTCTGCTCTGGGCGGGTACCCCAGCGAATCAGTGCGATTGGTGTCTGTGCATCTTTGCCGTTTACAACCAGGTTTTCAACGATCTGAGGCAGATTGCCAACGCCCATTAAGAACACCAGAGTCCCTGGGTCCTGCGCTAAACGAGGCCAGTTGATGTTGCTGGTTTCTTTACCTGGCTCTTCATGCCCGGTTACTACGGTAAAGCTTGCGGTAAAATCACGATGGGTGATTGGAATCCCTGCGTAAGCTGGAACAGAAATGGCAGAGGTAATGCCAGGCACTTCTTCAAATTCAATGCCGGCTTTGCGCAGTTCTTCGCCTTCTTCACCACCACGGCCGAATACATAAGGGTCGCCGCCTTTTAAGCGTGCTACCACTTTGCCTTTTAAGCCTTCTTCTACTAATACTTTATTGATTTCATCCTGTGTCAGAGTGTGACGATCAGGAGATTTCCCTACATAAATCAGTTCTGCATCTGCTCTGCGATAGCTTAACAGACGAGGATTTGCCAGACGGTCATATACAATAACGTCTGCTTTCTGGATGCATTCCAGCCCTTTTACGGTAATCAGTTTAATATCGCCAGGGCCTGCACCAATTAAATATACTTTACCTTTGCTCATCGGGTCAGCTCCATTCTGATTTCTTCTAAAATTGCTTTACCGCCCAGTTCAGAGAGACGGTTTGCCAGGGTTTCACCTAAGCTTTCACACTGTTCTGCAGTTCCGGTAATAGACTCACG
>JAFOFM010000059.1 GCA_017387265.1 Peptococcaceae bacterium
CTGTAGAAATGCTGGTAATCATAGACTGTACCCTGCTTTTTTACGCATTTTACAATTATATTCAAGCATATTTTGGAAAAAACACCAAACTGACCGATCTATAAAGCGAGGAAATGCAAAAGTCCGCCGAAAAATTCGGCGGACATTGATTTTTTCCAGCAAACATATTATAATTGCAGCAGAAAATTACCGGAGGCATCCATGAATATCGAAATCATCCCGGCTTATCACAGAAAAGAAGAGATCCGCACTCTCTTTGGAGAATATACAAAACTCCTGACGGAGGGAGACGCGGAGTTTAAAGAATATCTTGCGATCCAGCATTATGACGACGAGCTGGAACACCCTGAACGGAAATATGGCTTTCCCGGTGGCCGGCTTTACATGGCATTGTGTGATGGACAGGTTGCCGGCTGCGTGGCTCTGCGAAAGCTGGATGAAAAACGCTGCGAAATGAAGCGTCTCTATGTCCGTGAGGATTATCGGGGCAACGGTATCGGAAATCTGCTGACTGACAGGCTGATCCGGGACGCCAAGCAAATCGGTTACCGACATCTTCTGCTGGATACCTTCCCTTTCCTGGAACGTGCTGTCGGGATGTACCATGCACGGGGTTTCCGGGAAATCGGAAAATACAACGACAGTCCTATGTCCTCTACCATTTACATGATGCTGGATCTGTAATACAGTTACTATATATTCATTCTTTAAAATACCGGTATAAAAAATCAGACGGCTCATTGCTGAGCCGTCTGTACGTCTTTTGTCCTCTTTTCGGGTCACGCAAAGTGTCACAGGTAAAGCTGTCGGGTTATCCGCAGCGATTGCCGCGGCATCAGCATTCCTCATTGCTCCCGCTCTGTACTGATAGTATATCAGATATTTCCGAAAAGAAATGAACAACCTTTGAACAACTGGAAAAGAATCTTTGTACAAATTGCAAAAGACAGCAGCCTGTCTGCCGTCTTATTTTGTCATTATGCCGGATACAGGTTGGTAATCAGAATCAGGACCGGCAATACCAGTGTAAAAATACTGATAGCCCAGGGATACATAGCTTTTCTGGAACACAGCATCAGCAAAAGGCAGGCAGCGGTCAGACCAAGGGGGCCCATTACCGCCGTATCGCGGGCTATCATCTGGGCAAATTCACCGCTGGACTGAATATTGATGCCTACCTGTTCCGGAAGGTTTTCCCGGTTATAAAGAGCAAGCCGGACAGCAGCATATGCAACAGGTGCTGCCAGAACCAGTTTACGCAGCCGAAACAGCAGCATACCAATAAAATCGATCAGGGAATTGATATTTGCTGCCGTTTTGCGAAATTTTTCGTTTTTGTTCATTTCAGGCTTGGGTGCTTCCGTTCCTGCACCGGCTGCCATTCCGGAATCTTTCATAGTCTACCTCCGGTACTGAATTTTGTCTATCATAGCATATTTGTACAGTTCTTGCAACATTTTCTCTCCAGGGGATTTCTATCCGTTTTATTGGACTAATGCCTTTGTATACTATGGTCATGAAATAAAACAAAGGAGGAACAATCCATGAAAAACAAGAAGAAGTACAGTCATCTGAGAGTCGTTAATTCCCGTGAGCCCATGTACCCCAATGCAGCAGATCACAATTATTTTGCAAGAAAAGCTGTAGACGTTATGACCGGCATTGCCTCCGGTTTCGGTCTGTTCAGCGCAATGATTTTTCTGGTCACCATGATCTGAGCAGATCCTCATGCGACAGGAGTCTGCAGTCCGTAATTTTTCTATCCTCTGTGAGAATCAGTCCGGCACTGCCTCCGAAATAGCCGCAGCTGCCGGGATTCAGAACCCATAATCCATCATCTTCCCTGTGACAGTCTGCCTGGTGGGTGTGGCCGTAAAGGACCGCATCCACCTTCGCAGTTCTGGCGTCCCGCAGAAGCGAACCCAGATAGGATTTTACACTGTGTTTATGACCATGGGTAATATAAAGAGGCACACCGCAGACAGGCTGGATCAAAATCTCAGGCTGACCGGGTCGGCACCGATAACGGTCACAGTTTCCGGGAACCATGTAGGAAAGAATACCCGGATGCTCTTCCTTCATTGCCTCAGCATCATCAAAATGGGCTCCCAGATGAATCACCGCATGGGGCTGTACGGAATCGATACAGCGACGCATGAAACTTAATGTGGAATGAGAATCAGACAGTACAAGAATTTTCATAAGCTTTTCTCTTTCTGAGTTTACGCAGATTTCAACAGAATCATTCCTCGTCATCGATGTCATCATCCGAATCATCAATGGTAACTTCCCGGAAGAATTTCCGCTTTTCGGAAGGGGTGCAGCCATAAATTTCCCGGAAATACTGATTCAGCATTTTCGGATCCCGGAAACCATTCCGCTCTGCGATCTCACCAATGGGATCCTCCGTTGTTTCCAGTTCCCGGCAAACAGCAGTAGTACGGATCTGATAGACATACTGCAGATAACTGACGCCCATATTTTTCTTAAACAGACGGCAGAAATATTCTTTATTCAGACCCATAAACTCCACGGCTTCGTCCAGAGGCAGTTCCTCACTGTGGTGAAGCTGGATATACTCCAGCAAAGGTTCCAGGGTTCCGCAGCAGCGATGGTGCCATGCTCCTGACCGCGCGTAAAGACATCGAAATAAAACTGGGCAGCAACACAGCTACGGTGGAAATGTTGC
>JAFOFM010000060.1 GCA_017387265.1 Peptococcaceae bacterium
AGGAGCTTAATCAATGAAATTCGATAGCACACTGGTAAACGTAGATGGCAAAGAAATCGTAATCGTAGCAGTAGACACCAACTTCTTCTCCTTACCACAGGAACAGAAAGGTGAACTGGTTCGCGGCTTCTTTGAATTCTTCAACAAACCAATCGTTCTGATGGCTGTAAACCCACAGGGCGATATGCAGTATTTCGGCCGTCCAGACTTAACAAATCTGGTAGCAAACCTGAAATTCGGCGAATTTGAATGGACCACCAACGAAATCGCTGACTAATTTGATTCACAAAATAAAGGCTTCTGCGGAAAAATCCTGCAGAAGCCTTTTCTTTTTATATTACTCTGTTTTACACATCTCACGAATCTTTTCGATTTTCTTATCGATAATCTCATCGATGCGCTGATTATAGAAAATTAAATCTTTCGGGTTGCTGCTCTGGGTCAGTGTCCAGTCGGCAGTGTTTACATATTTGGAAGTGGAACCGACGCCAAGGCCGAAAATGGTCTGCCGCTCTTCCATCATCAGAATATTATAGAGGGACTCTTTGCCCGGCAGGCAGTAGCCGGTGTTTTCCTGATCCCCGATCATGTGTTTCTGCCGGTAGAGATAATACGGCACATAACCGGTACCGTCAAGCCACTGATTCATACGTTTATGCATGGCTTCCACAACACGGCTCTGCTCATCGGAAAACTGATTCAGCGCAAGCCTTGCGGTGCGTTTAATGGCAAGGGTATGCACGGTAACATTTTCCGGTTTTAAACGGGCAATCTGTTCCAGACTGTAGGCAAAATCATCCTCTGTTTCGCCGGTAAGCCCGGTGATTAAATCCATATTGATACTGTCAAAGCCTACCTGCCGCGCCATTTCATAGACTTCGTAAATCGCATCCACGCTGTGGCGCCGTCCGATGGCATCCAGTGTTTTCTGTAAAAAGGTCTGCGGATTAATGCTGATGCGCCCTGCTTTGTAATCGTGCAGAATCTGCAGTTTTTCCCGTGTGATGGTATCCGGCCGTCCGGCCTCTACCGTAAATTCCGCCAGCGATTCACCGCCTAAATAACGCTGCACCCCTTCTAATAAACGAGCCAGCTGCGGCTCCGATAAACTGGTCGGGGTACCTCCTCCAATATAAACGGTCTGTATCTGTCTGCCGCTGGTTTTTAATGCTTCGCCAACAGCCTGACATTCGCGCAGAAGATTGGTGAGGTATTCCTCCTGCAGTTTTGGCTTTGGCAGCGAAAAGGCAGGGAAGGAACAATAGGCACATCTAGTCGGACAGAACGGAATACTCAGATAAATACTGACCTTCTCCTCTGCCTCGTTCCGGCTTAACAGAAACGGTCTCTGCCGCGCGGTAACCTCCAGCAGCAGATTTGTTTTTTCCTCGTTCATCAGGTAATCCTGCCGAAGCATACGGCTGATTTCCTCTTTGCTCTGTTTTTCATCCAGACAGCGATGTACAATTTTTGTCGGCCGCACCCCGGTCATAATCCCCCATGGATGCTCCTTCTGCTTTGTATACTGCTGTAAAAAGGCGTAGACTTCCTGTTTTAAGAGGCGTCTGCACTGATTCTCATCCAGCCCTTCTACACGGAAAACAGACCTGTTTTCGCCAATCATCAGCGTCCAGGTCTGTTCATTCTGTTCCATTTGAATCGTTTCCACGTTTATCTGCTGTGCGGAAAGCTCTGCAAGGCTCGCTTCTTCCGTCCACTGAAACTGTGGAAAGAAAATGCGAATTACATCAAATATCGCCTGCCGATACGCATTGTGCGCCTCCGGCAGATAAAAATGCGGAATACCGGAATGATTTAACACACATTTGTCATGTTCGTTCATGCTTTGCACCATACCTTACAGATACGGATTGGCACGACGTTCAAATGCCATGTCGCTTTCCGGCCCATGCCCCGGATAAATGGTTACATCATCCGGCAGAATGCTCAGGCGTTCTTTTACCGAGTTGCGCAGCGCTGCCATATTGCCGCCGTATAAATCAGTACGGCCTACACTGCCGCGGAATAAGGTATCACCGGTAAAACATGCTTTTTCTTTGGCTTCGTAAAAACAGCAGCCGCCACGGGTATGCCCCGGGGTATAAATGACCTGCAGCTGGCATCCGCCAAAGAAAATCACATCGCCGTTGTGCAGAATTTTTTCCGGTTCCCGGCAGCTGTTTACCTGCATAAACATCCCCGCGCTTACTTTTTCCGGATGAAGCAGGAGTTCCACATCATCGGCGTGGATAGCTAATGGTGCACCGGTTTTATCCCGGATTTCATCATTGGCCTGCATATGGTCAAAATGACCATGGGTGTTCAGAATATATTTTACAGTGAGTTCATGTTTTTCAATATAGCGCAGAATCAGGTCTGCATCGTCGCCCGCATCGATAATAACGGCTTCTCTGCTTTCCGGATCGCTTAAAATATAGCAGTTGGTTTCGATTGGTCCAACTACCAGATTATCAATTTTCATCATGGAGCTATCCTCCCTGGAGTCTGAAATTAAAAATTCTTTCTGCTGTCTAACAGCATGGTAACAGGCCCGTCATTGACCAGCGATACCTCCATATGGGTCTGAAAACGCCCGGTTTCAACCGGTACGCCCTCTTCTCTTAAAAAGGCATTAAACTGCTCATACAACGCATTTGCCGCCTCTGGCCGTGCCGCTTCTGTAAAGCTTGGACGCCGCCCTTTCCGGCAGTCCCCGTACAGTGTAAACTGGGATACCGACAGCACAGAGCCGCCGATATCCTTTACAGACAGATTCAGTTTATCCTCGGCATCTTCAAAAATGCGGAGGTTGGCGATTTTTTCCGCCATATAACGGGCATCCTGTTCGGTATCATCGTGTGTAACACCTAACAGCACCATCAGCCCCTGTTTAATTTCTCCAGTACATTCCCCGGCTACAATCACATCTGCCCGGGATACTTTCTGTACAACCGCTCGCATATGCTGTTCTCCTCTAATCCGCGATAGTACGTTTTACTTCCAGTACATCGCTGATGCTCTTGATTTTGTCAATCATCAGAATTACCTGATCCAGATTGCGAACCTCAATACTGATGTTCATATAGGTTTTACCCTCTTTTACACGGGAGCTGATAGCTGTGATATGCACCTTGGAGTCATTGATTAAGCTCATAACCTCCGGTGTGATTTTCGGACGGTCGATTGCAATAACAAATACTTCAACCTGATAAATGCCCGAATCCTCCATATCCCAGTAGGCATGTACATAACGGTCAGCCTCTTTCACCATGCCGCCTTTAATATTCGGACAGTCTAAATGGTGAATGGTTACCCCGCGTCCGCGTGTGATATACCCTACAACAGGGTCACCCGGCAGAGGTTTGCAGCAGGATGCAAAACGGGTTGGAATGCCTTCAAAGCCTTCCACGATAATGCCGCCTGTGCCTTTTTTGGTAGAATCCTGCTGTTTGCGGCGCACTTCTTTATTGGCTTTGCTTGCTAACAGCGATTCTACGGTTTCTTCCTGCGGTTTTACTTTATGATATTTCTGATATTCATCGTACAGCTTGTTCGCTACCTGCAGTGCAGTTAAACTGCCGTTGCCGATCCCTACGCAAACATCATCCCAGCTGGAATAACCCATGCGATTCGCAAGTTCAATCAGCGTATCCTGTTTATGCAGAACAGCCGATGGCTCGATATCTTTTTTCTTCAGCTCGGCTTCTAAAGAATCTTTCCCGCGCTGCATATTCTCGTCGCGGCCTTCTTTTTTGAACCACTGACGGATTTTGTTGCGCGCCTGGCTGGTTTTACATAAATTTACCCAGTCGAGGCTCGGTTTTGCCTGTTTGGATGTTAAAATTTCAACAATGTCGCCGTTTTTCAGCTGATAATCCAGCGGTACAATTTTTTTGTTTACCTTTGCCCCCATGCAGCTGTTGCCGACACCGGAGTGAACTTTATAGGCAAAGTCTAACGGCCCGGAGCCCTGAGGCAGTTCGTAAACCTCACCTTTTGGCGAGAATACGAATACGGTATCACTGAACAGGTCGATTTTCAGCGAACTTAAAAAGTCCT
Source organism: Peptococcaceae bacterium (assembly GCA_017387265.1). Lineage (GTDB taxonomy): Bacteria > Bacillota > Peptococcia > Peptococcales > Peptococcaceae > UBA7185. The sequence continues at coordinate 4,060 of JAFOFM010000060.1, forward strand.
TGCTGTCGCTGGCTTCGTTCTGCATTTCTTTAATCTGTTCCAGCCAGCTTAACTGCGAATTATCTTTACTGATTTCGCTGCCGCCGCTTTCTTTATAAATCCAGTGCGCCGCAATCCCGTATTCTGCAGTATGGTGCATTTCGTAGGTACGAATCTGGATTTCAAACGGATCCCCGTTTGGACCGATTACAGTTGTATGCAGAGACTGATACATATTCGGCTTCGGCATCGCAATATAGTCTTTAAAACGCATTGGAATCGGACGCCATAAGGTGTGTACAATACCAAGGGCTGCATAGCAGTCTTTTACCGAATCTACCAGCAGACGAACTGCAATTAAATCGTACAGTTCATCTAAATCTTTGTTCTGTTTTTTCATTTTGTTATAGATACTGAAGAAATGTTTCGGACGGCCGGAAATCTCCGCCTTGATTTCTACTTTATCCAGTTCTTTTGTCATCTGGCCGATGATATTCTGAATGTATTCCTCACGCTCGTCGCGCTTCATAGAAATACGTTCTACTAAATCATAAAACGCTTCCGGTTCCAGATAACGGAGGCATAAATCCTCCAGTTCCCATTTTACTTTGGAAATACCCAGACGGTTTGCGATTGGTGCATAAATTTCCAGGGTTTCCTGGGCAATGGCTCTCTGTTTCTCTTCTTTCTGGAAACGAAGTGTGCGCATATTGTGCAGACGGTCGGCCAGTTTAATCATCACAACGCGAACATCCTCTGCCATGGAGAGGAACATTTTGCGATAGATTTCCAGCTGACGTTCTTCTTTGGAGTTGCACTCCAGTTTACTCAGTTTGGTTACACCGTTTACGATAAACGCTACGTCTTCACCAAAATGATCGGCAATCCCGCTTCGTTTGCAGGAGGTATCCTCCACAACGTCATGCAGAAGCCCCGCTGCTACAGCGGTTTCATCCATACCCAGCTCCGCCAGAATAATGGCTACCGACAGCGGATGAATAATATATGCCTCACCGGATTTGCGGTACTGATCTTTGTGCAGGTCCTCGGCAAAGCGGTACACTTCTTCTAAAAATTCAATATCGGCATTTGGATTGTTTTTATATACAGCATCTACTAAGTCTTTAAATCGAGTCATGTCAATCCCCCCAATCTCACTGCCATTCAGCCGGATAAATCGGCCGGTTGATTGCAGTCAGCAGATGGTCCTCGTTATGGTCAAAGGCAATCTGCAAATACTTTTGAAAATCTTCAAGCTCCGCCATACATTCCTGATAACGAAGCGAAGTATTTAAGTCCATTTTATTCGGACTTGGTATCATAATAATCCGTCGCTTGCTGCCTTCCCGCTCACGCTCCAGGAAGCCAAGCTCTTCAAAAATCCCGAGCCAGCCGCTGATACAGGTTTCTGTCGGTTCTGCGATACGCTCCCGTTTTACTAATTCCACAAGCTCGGCATTGGTTAATTCAATGGCCGGTTTCCCCTGCACCAGATACTGAAGCAGTCTGTAAAAACGTCCCAGAACTTCTCTGGTCGGACAGGAGGAGGCAAGTACATTTTTATTTAAGGTCTCGTCGCGCCGGTTATACAGCAGGTGTACTCTGGCTGGTTTTCCATCCCTGCCGGCACGCCCTGCCAGCTGGTTATATTCTTCACCGGAAAAACTCAAATGATACAGCACCACATGGCGGATATCCGGAATATCAATGCCTTCTCCAAAAGCGCTGGTGGTAACAATCACCTGCAGTTCACCGCTTCGGAATGCATTTTCAATTGCAGCCCGGTCCGCCGATGCCAGCCCTCCATGATAATAACAGATTTTATTCTGCATGGAGGCTGGAGATTTTTCTCTTAATAATTCAGCAGTCTGTACAGCTTTCAGGCGGCTGTTCATATAAACAACCACTTTTTCTCCGCTTTTAATCAGCTGCAGAAGATACTCTGCTTTTTTATAGTTTTCCCGCTCATCCACAATCATCAGATTTTCGCGAATATGCGGGTCAATGATAATC
>JAFOFM010000061.1 GCA_017387265.1 Peptococcaceae bacterium
ACCCAGGAAATCGATACCTTCCAGTTTTCTTGCTTCTTCTTCAAATACGCGGATAAATTCGCCGCCGATAATTTTACGTTTCTGTTCAGGATCTGCTACATTTTCCAGTTTGCCCAGGAAACGTTCGGTAGCATCTACATAAATCAGGTTTGCATTCAGCTGATTGCGGAATACATCTACAACGCTTTCCGATTCATCTTTACGCATTAAACCATGGTTTACATGTACGCATACCAGCTGCTGGCCGATAGCTTTTAACAGCAGAGCTGCTACTACAGAGGAGTCTACCCCGCCGGATAAAGCCAGCAGAACTTTGCGGTCGCCAACCTGACGACGTACCAGTTCTACCTGGTCTTCAATAAAGTTTTTCATATTCCAGTTTGCTTCTGCTTTACATACATCGAAGATGAACGCTTTCATTTCATCGTCGCTCAGCAGTGCAGCATACTGTTTTTCGCATTTTGCGGTTGGATGGTCAATCGAGATCACTGGATAGCCGCAGGTGTAGATTTCCGGTGCTACGTCAACAGCAACGCCGTCAACTACACGGTTTGCACCACCATTTAAGATAATCCCTTTTACATTTTCCAGTTTGTTTAATTCGTCAACAGTGATGTCATGCGGATGAATTTCGCTGTACACCCCTAAATCACGAATCTGACGAGCCACTACAGTGTTTTCTGTACTGCCCAGGTCGAGAACAACAATCATGTCCTGTTTCATAATAATGATCTCCTTTGGTTTAAATTCAATAAACTGAGTCTTTGCTTGTATGAAACAATTTATTTTTCATGTTAATTATAATAAAGCAATTTTTTTCCTTTTGCAACTAAAAATTATCATTTACCACGCATTTTCTACTTTTTCTGCAAAGCCAATGAGATTTTTAATTTCTAATACGGTTCCGTCATCCAGTGTTGCAGTTCCGGTAAAGCGTCCAAACACCTGATTCTGCAGGCTTTTCAGCAGTTTTAAATCGGTAAGCGACTGACGGTTGATAATTGGTTCAAAATCCATCTCAAAACGACCGTCATCACTGGTAAATTTCCACGGTTTGAGGAAATCTTCCTTGCCGTCTTTCATTGGTATTTCAAAAGTTACCTGCGATAATTTATGCGCTTTTCCGTTATAAAACAGCATATTTTCGCTGGCAGCAGATGTATCGCCAAAACCATAGCCGATGTTAAAACCAAAATCAGCACCATCATGCAGCCCGGATGCCGAACCCCAGTACCAGGTATTATGATAAGTCCACACACCGCGGCCCCAGTCCAGCACACCAAAAGAAGTTTCCGGTTCCATCGTGTACAGTTCGCCGCCCAGTTTCACACTGCCTTTTGCCCGCATACAGTTAATTTTCTGATTATAATAAAAATGTGCCTCTTTTTCAAAAGGTGTACAGATTACCATAGACTCTTCCGGCTCATTCATCAGCGTAATGTGAATATCAATCGGCTGTCCATCTTTAAAATCATCCATGTGGGCAGTCAGCGTACGTTTGCCGTCTTCTACACGAAACACCATTTCATAGCCTTTGCCAAAAATCGAGGTTACCCCTTCGGCCGAAGTGGAAGGCAGATTGGTTTTTCCCATCGGGAACAGTCGAATCGGCCCTTTGGTGATTTCCCACGGTTCATCCCCAAACCACAGAAACGAGATGGAATCCAGCCCCATGTAGCTGTTGTCGGCAATAGTCAGCGCTACACCAAACTGATCATTTCCTACATAGTAATAATCCCATTCTTTTAACCGGGTTTTTCCGCCTTTTACTTTATTGCGGTCATATACCGGCAGCAGTTTCTTTGCATAACCAGCTTTTGTCAGATTGCCCTTCTCATCCAGAAGCGGAATAGCCTCTGTAATTTCATACTGCATAAACAGCCCTCCTTATTCTTTCTTTTTCCCTATTAATTATACCACACTCTTGATTAATCGGCGCAGGAATCTTGCCGTAATCTGCGTGTTTTTCTGCATTTTTCATAAATACAGCTATTTTTTACTGCAAAAAATCCCGGCCGCTGCTGAATGCAGCAAACCGGGATTGCAAACTTGCACAAACGTTTATTTTAATACTTTAATTACACCATGATCATTCAGATAGCGCAGAAGCGATAAACCGATTGGAAAGCCAAACAGACCAATCGCACCTAAAAGCTGAACACCGACAAACATACTGCAGAGTGTCACAACCGGATGCAGACCAAGCTGACCGCCAACAATCTTTGGTTCAATAATATTACGCACAACGGTTACGATAATATAAACAATAAACAGCTTCAGCCCCAAAATCCAGTTACCGCTTATGGCCGTCAGCACTGCCCACGGCACCATAATGCCGCCTGTACCCAGAACCGGCAGAATATCAAAAATAGCCGTACAGAATGCGACTATCACGGAATGTTCAATACCGATAAACGTCAGCAGAATAGAAAGCTCCACAAATGTAATCGACATAATCAGTGCATAGGAACGCACACATACCCATAAAGTCCCTACCAGATATTCCTTAATCTGCAGGAACAGGTTTTTGCCTTTATCACTTAACTGACGCATACAGAAGCCTGTCAGACGTTCATAGTCAACAGCAATAAAGAACGTGGAGATAATCATCAGAACGATTTTAATAAACAGCGCAGGCAGACTTGATGCAATGCCAGAGATAATGCCCATAGCCGCCATAGACCATCCGGTTACCCGTTCCCCAAGCGACTGTAAAAACTGCCGGGTAAGATCTTCCAGCGTAGCCGCCAGCGAAGGATCCATATCCAGAAATGCGATTTCCATTCCGGTCAGCACATCCCATAAAAGCGGCTGTACATGAACACTGTAAAAAGTCGGCACCATTGCAATTAAAGAGCCAATCTCCGAAAAAGCTTTCACACTGGCCAGCGAAATCAGAACACCAATCGTGGCATAAAACAGCAGCACAGCCAGAATAGCTGTCATTTTATCTGGAATAGACAGTTTTCGACGCAGAAAACGAATTGGTTTCTGCAGCACCCAGGCAATGAAAAAACCAATAATAAACGGCGACGCCAGGGGAGCCACATAAAGCAGAAACAGCAGCGCCATAACCACAATGACAGCAAAATATGTAAAATTAATCAGAAAATTTTTTCGTTTTTCTGTAATCATATCTCTCCTCCATTCTCTGTATAGATATTATATACCCATTTATTGTACCATGGACACAGAAAAATAAAAACCACGCAATCTCTTAGTATGCATTAAAACTCTGTTAAGTTTTTACGCTCTGCTTCTATTTGACAGTAACGATGCAAACATCTATAATTAATCCTGCAAATTTCATGTGTAATTCAGGAGTTTTGTGCCAATGATGCAATCACATATTCATACAATTATCCCTATTACCGATTTTTCCGCACCGGAACTGGATATTTACGCACGGCTGAATGAAAATCAGCTGTTTCGTTATTATGAGCCTGAGCCCGGACTTTTTATTGCAGAAAGCCCGAAAGTAATCGAACGGGCGCTAAATGCAGGCTATGAGCCAGTCTCCTTTCTGGTAGAGAAAAAACATATTGAAGGCGAAGCAAAAGATGTTCTTGCCCGCTGTTCCGGTATCCCGGTATATACCGCTGAGTCAGATATTTTAACACAGCTTACCGGCTTTCAGCTGACTCGCGGAGCATTGTGTGCTATGCGCCGCCGTGCACTGCCGTCGCTTACGGAAATCTGTTCCGGTGCCAGACGCATCGCTATTTTAGAACAGGTCATGAATCCGACTAATATCGGTGCTATCTTCCGCTCTGCCGCAGCACTTAATATGGATGCCGTTATCCTTACACCAGGATGCAGCGATCCGTTATATCGCCGTGCAAGCCGTGTCAGCATGGGCACCGTATTTCAGATTCCATGGACCGTTGCCGATAACTGGCCGCAGCCGGTTATGAACCAGTTAAAACAGCTTGGCTTTAAAACCGCTGCCATGGCTTTAAGCGACAATTCTGTCTCTATTGACGATACACGGCTTTTAGCCGAAGAAAAACTGGCCATCATTCTTGGCACCGAAGGAGACGGGCTGGCTGAAACCACCATAGCTGACTGTGACTATACGGTAAAAATTCCTATGACGCATGGCGTGGATTCTTTAAACGTAGCCGCTGCCAGTGCAGTTGCCTTCTGGCAGCTGGGAAAACGATAAACGAACTTTTATATCCGGCTATATACAGGAAACCCCATTCTGAAAATTTTCAGAATGGGGTTTCTTATGTCGCAAAACAGCTTTTTATCAAACTGGTGGCAGAATATCTTCCACCGGACATTCCCAGTCAAAATACACGGTCAGCTTCAGCTGCTCGCCCTGATGTTCATGGCTGCCGGCAATAACCTCTGCCTTTTGCAGACGATGTTCTTTATCAATCCAGACGGTATAAAAAAACTCATTCCAGACAGAGGTCAGAAAGGAATTTTCGCCGCTGGAACGTACCTGGAAGCTGCGGCATTTCACATTGTTCACGGTTTCTTTTTTCAGCTCAGTAACTTCAGCATTGGCATGCAGAATCAGACAGCCTAACGGATTAATTTCCTGAAGAAGATATTCGGTTGCCTCCAGATTCTGTCCAGTCATCTTCATCCAGCTTCCGCTTACGATATCTTTTCGATAAAAAGTATCTCCAATCTGATAAACATCCACCTGGCTGTCTACCACATCCACACTGCCAAATAAATGCACATTCTCCCCTTTTTTCTGACCATTCATACAGCTAAGCAGTATTTCTTTCCCGTCGTCTATGCGTACCGCTTCACTGGTATAACTGTACATAGGAGCTTCTGCTGCATACAGCATAGCCTCTCCTACAATCTGCTCCGGAGGTGTGCGCCATTCCTGCCAGAAATCCAGCCCGACGGATATACCGCAAACACCGGCAGCCAGCAATACAATAAACAGCAGCAGATATTTCACTTTACCGCTTAGTAAACTTTTTACCCCTTCCAAAACAAAAACCTCCCTGCAATCATCGTTAGTTATACTTACGACTGCAGGGAGATTTTTATGTTTGCTTTTCTATATTTTTTATGCCTCAGTTTTTACCGGTTCCATGCCTGTTTGCCATCTATCCAGACTTTTTCAATCTGAATTTCCGGCAGTCTGTCCGCATCACAGGAAAGCGGATTGGTATCCAGCAGAATAAAATCTGCCTTTTTCCCTGGTGCCAGCGAACCAAGCATATCATCCAGGCCATACTGCCATGCCGCGTCGATTGTTACGGCCTTTAATGCATCATATACCGGAATACGCTGTTCCTCGCCCAGAATATCACCGCTGTAAGTCTTGCGGGTTACCGCACTCCATACCGAGCTCAGCGGATTCACTTTTGTTACAGGCGGGTCATTATGCAGGGAGAACGGAATGTTCCGTTTTAAGGCAGAACCGCACGGATTGATGCGATTTGCCCGTTCCTCGCCAATAAACGTACTTTTATGGCGATCGCCCCATACATGAACATGGGACGGGAAGAAGGACGGATATAAATGCAGTTCTTCCAGTTTATCCAGCTGATCTTCCCGAATCATCTGGCTGTGAATTAAAAGATTGCGCGGCTGAATATCTTTCAGATTTTTACAGCCTTCTAACGCCTCAATGATGCTGTCAATGGTGCCGTCCCCATTGCCGTGAATAGCAAAGGTTCGACCGGCTGCAATAATTTCCTCAAATAATTTCCGCAGAGATGCCACATCCCGAATCTGGAAACCTTTATAATCATCCGCTTTGGCACGACCGGCATGCTGAATGGTGTACGGCTGGCCTAAACCGGCGGTATAAATCTGAATACTGCCGTCCTGAATCAGTTTTACCGGTCCGTCGATATATTTTAACGGATCTTTTTTATTCATTTTTTTCGGTACTTTTTTGCCCATAGACGGACAGACAATATACCGTACCGGGAATTTACCCACTTTTTCTGCCGCTCCGGTCAGTGTTGCCATAGCATTGCCGCCGGCACCTTCACAAACTGTGGTAACGCCTTTTTCCATATACTGCTGGCAGGTTTTGCCGATGGCACCCGGCAGCTGCGAAAGCATCTTTGCACTGGCCGCTTTCTTCAGAAACGGTCCCATAGCGCCCATTTCCTCAAATACACCAGTTGGTTTTCCGTCGGCATCACGATAAATGGTAGCCCCTTCCGGATTAAAGTCCGGTGCTGCCACACCAGCCAGTTCAATGGCTTTTGTATTCGCCGACATCATATGCAGAGACGGATGGAGAATCATAATACCGCGTTCTGTCGATACCTGGTCCAGGTCTTTTGTTTCCGGCATACGGTATTCTTCGATTAACGTATCGTCAAAGCCAAAGCCGATCAGCATATGTTTGCCCGGCTCTGCCTCATCTGCTGCGCGCAGAGTCTGAATCAGATCATCCATGCAGGTAATCTTTCCGGCCGGCGCACAGCTTACATCCACAAACATATGACTAGCCAGCACATTAATCAGAAAATGACCGTGGGCATCAATAAAACCTGGCATAATGGTTTTTCCTTCTAAATCTACACATTCGGTAGATGCCGTTTTACGACGCAGCACTTCTTCATCGGTGCCCAGCATAACAATGCGGTCACCGCACACCAGCATGGCTGAATACTGCTCCTCTGGTTTTTCCATGGTAATGATACTGCCGTTGTAATAAATGTAATCCATATAATCGCCTCCCGACCGGATTTTTTAATAGCTTTTTATTTCCATACTGACTGATACGCCATAACCCCGCCTGTTTCCTGCTTAAAATACAATTACACTTCTGTTTTTTCTCGCAGTTCGTCTAATGGAATGGTGATAACCGCCGCATTGCTTAATAAATCCCGATGGTCATAGTCAAATAATACTGCAACCGGATTTTCATCGCCAAACACTTCCAGATGGCTGATACGCGCCACCACTTTGTTTTCCATACCTTCATAATGAGGCAGATATTTCTGAATCTGCTCAGAAGAACAGTAAAAACCAAAAATACGCTGGTGATATTCTTTATCATTGCTTACAGTAAGCCATACTGGCAGTTTCTTCGGTTTTTCGTGAAGCGCCAGATCAAATTTCAGGCGCCACTGGAATTCGCGTAAATCCACTGCCGGATTCTGCTGCACAAAATTCCACAATACATCACAAAGCCCGATTTTTGATAACGACTGATGATGACAGTTTGTCTGAATCCAGTACTGTGACAGCTGCTCAAAAAAAGCAAATGGAGTTTCGTATAACGGCACCAGATATTCCAGTGTGTTTAAAAACTTGCCGCTGTTATAATAAGTCTCCACCATTTCCTCAATGTATTTGAGCTTTAATGTATCCGCATAAGGCAGTTTGTGCGTAGTGAGCACCTCGTAAGGTGCTGTATCGTGATACACAATTTCAAATTCGTGCTGCCGTTTATGAATCATTGAACCTTTCAGCACTTTTAAAAAGCCCAGCTGAAGCTGCTCCGGCTTAAGAGCATACACATCATTAAAGGAGCGGCCAAAGGAATCGTAATCCTCATGAGGCAGCCCGGCAATTAAATCCAGATGCTGATGAATATTGCCGCCGGCTTTTATCTGTTTTACAATGCCGGATAATTTGTCAAAATCTACATTGCGGTTAATAGCCTCAATTGTTTGCGGATTAGTAGACTGCACCCCGATTTCAAACTGAAACAGACCTTTTCGCACAGTTTTCAGAAAATCAATGGTATCCTGATCGATTAAATCAGCTGTGATTTCAAAATGAAAATTGGTTACACCATTATCGTGCTCATGCAGATACTGCCAGATACCCATAGCATGACTTTTCTTGCAGTTGAAGGTACGGTCAATAAATTTGACCTGTTTAACATTATGATCTAAAAACTTCTGTAAATCAGGCAGTACTTTCTCCAGAGGAACAAAGCGCACCCCTTTTTCAATAGAGGATAAGCAATAGCCGCAGCTGTACGGGCAGCCTCTGGACGACTCATAATAGATAATCTGATTCTGTACATCGCTGAAATCATCCTCATACGGGAATGGCAGAAGCGCCAGATCCAGCGGTTCCTGCTGCGGAGTCGAAACGATTGTTTCCCCATCACGGAAGGTCATGCTTTTAATCTCATGCAGCGATGCCGGTGTGCCGAAATCCAGATAATTCATGAGCTCGGAAAAAACCAGTTCCCCTTCCCCGCGCATGATCAAATCCACCGCCGGATTTTCCTGCAGAAACTTCTCACTCTCATAGCTGACTTCCGGCCCGCCAAACCCGATGATGCAATCCGGCATAATCTTTTTTAACAGCGGGCAGAGCTGCCGCAGCATTTCCACATTCCAGATGTAGCAGGAAAACAGAATGACATCCGG
>JAFOFM010000062.1 GCA_017387265.1 Peptococcaceae bacterium
GCATGTGCCGGGAGGCCCGTGGGTACGGTTTGATACCGCTATCTATCAGGATTATACCATTCCGCCGTTTTACGATTCGATGATTGGTAAACTGATTGTATATGCCAGGACAAGAGAAGAGGCCATCCGCAAAATGCGGGCGGCACTCTGCGAACTGATTATTGACGGTGTTTCCGTCAACAGCGATTTACAGCTGAGTATTCTGGAAGACAGCCGCTTTGTAAAAGGCGACTACTATACTGACTTTATGGAAGGCTTTCAGCTGACCGTTTAAAAAGGCAGTATTCCGGTGCCAGTCTGTAAACAGAAAGTGAGTTTTGCTTATGCTGGAAAAACGTTTTTTCCGAAAACCGAAAAATGAACTGGAGCACGCCGGCAATGGCCAGAGCAGCCGACAGAATCAGCCATCGGTTCCCGATGATTTATATGTGTCCTGTCCGGAATGCAAACAGAGCATTCTGAAAGCCGATATGGAAGAAAACGGCTTTGTATGTCCAAAATGCAGCCATCATTTCAGTATGACGGCTCGCCGCCGGATTCAGATACTGACCGATGCAGGCAGCTTTAATGAGCTGTTTAGCGATCTGTCACCAACAAACCTTCTGGATTTCCCCGGCTATGATGAAAAGCTGAGAAAAGCCCAGGCGGAAAGCGGCGAACAGGAAGGGGTTATCTGCGGAACCGCACAGATTGGCGGTTATCCGGTGGCTCTGTTTGTAATGGATCCAGGCTTTATTCTGGGCAGTATGGGTACCATTGTTGGTGAAAAAATCACCCGTCTGTTCGAATATGCCGCTGCGCAGAAACTGCCGGTTATCGGTTATACCGTAAGCGGCGGCGCCCGTATGCAGGAAGGGATTTTATCCTTAATGCAGATGGCAAAAACCAGCGGTGCCGTAAAACTGCACAGCGATGCCGGTTTATTATATATAACCGTGCTGACGAATCCGACTACCGGCGGTGTTACAGCCAGCTTTGCTATGGAAGGCGATATTATTCTGGCAGAGCCAAAAGCGCTGGTGGCCTTTGCAGGGCCTCGTGTTATCGAACAGACCATTCGTCAGAAACTGCCGAGCGGATTCCAGCGGGCCGAGTTCCTGCTGGAAAAAGGCTTTGTAGATGCCATTGTGCATCGAAATGACCAGAAATCGTATCTGACAACCATTCTGAAACTGCATCAGAAGCATTGCGAAGGAAAGGGGGCAATGTAAGATGGCAAATCTGTCACTAAACAGTGTAAAAGAAAGCTATGCTTCGGTGAAAGAGAGCATGAAAGAAATCATGCAGCCTTATGCTGAAAAAGTACAGCCCTATGCCCGTGTTCTGGCAGCCAGAGCCAAAAACCGGCCGACCAGCCAGAGTTTCATTGCCGGCCTGACCGAGGACTTTCTGGAATTTCACGGCGACCGTCGCTTTGGTGATGATGCAGCCATTATAGCCGGTGTTGCCCGTATCAATGATATGCCGATAACGGTAATCGGCATTGAAAAAGGGATTACCCTGCAGGAAAGCATTAAACGCAATTTTGGTGCCGCTCATCCCGAAGGCTACCGCAAGGCGCTGCGCTTAATGAAACAGGCCGAAAAATTTCATCGTCCGGTGCTCTGCATTGTGGATACCTCCGGCGCCTACTGCGGCATTGGAGCCGAAGAGCGGGGGCAGGGGCAGGCCATTGCCGAGAACCTGATGGAAATGATGACCTTAAAAACACCGGTAATCTCGCTGTTAATCGGTGAAGGCGGAAGCGGTGGTGCCCTTGCCTTAGCCGTTGCCGACCAGGTATGGATGATGGAAAACTCCATCTATTCGGTCATTTCACCGGAAGGCTGTGCCAGCATTCTGTGGAAGGATTCGCAGAAAATGCAGGAGGCAGCCGAACATCTCAAGCTGACTGCGCAGGATTTATTTGATATGGGTGTTGTGGAACAGATTATCCCGGAAAGCAGCCCGAAAGAGTTCAGTAAAGTCTATGCAGTGCTGAAAACCATGCTGTACGATTCGTTTCAGAGTGCGATGCAGAAACCAGTGGACGAACTGGTGGCAAACCGCTATCAGCGATTCCGCCAGATGGGAATTCAGTAATGATATCAAATACAGCAAAAGCTCTTATCCATGCGCGGTAAGAGCTTTGTGTTGCTTATTCTATGTTTGTGTGATATGATAAGAGCATAACAATATAGGTGGTGACTTGCATGACGGAAAACTATAACAAACAGTATAACGAGCCATACGATGATTCAGATGATTTTGACTCTGATGATTTTGACATTGATGCCCAGCGGGAACAATGGGCACGAGAACGGGAAGAAATGCGTGCAGAAGATCAGCAGAACTTCCTCAAAGAGCGCCATCGTTATCTGCCGCTTTACACGGTTCTGATACTGGCTGGTTTTCTGATTCTTGCAATCATACCGCAGGAAACCGTACACGATATCATTTATTCACACGAGTTCAGAGGTCATTCTGGACGCAATCTGATTTTTTCGCTGTTTCTGACAGTCTGGTTTGGCTCAATTGTAGATACCACGCATTTATCCAAACTGAAGCATGAACCACTGATGAAAAACTGTATTGCCATTATCAGCTGTGCATTGCTTAGTATGCTTGTGATGCTGTTCAGCTTTACGAATCTGACGGAATCTATGGCAGCAATTGTGTTTGGACTCAGCAAAGTGTTTGCAGCAGCCGGAGCTGCGTTTACCGTGTATCCGATAAAATACACCTGGACACTTAAACGAAATTAATATACAGAGCGCCTAATATATAAAATGGGGCGCCTTTCTTTTTATCCTTATAACTTCGTATAATCATTGTTATGTAAACTTGAATAATTATAAAAATACGAGCCTGCATATTTACAGGCCCGTTTCTATATTGTTATCCAATATCATTGATAAACTGATAAACTGAATTATTCGAATAATTGCGTATTCTCGCCAAGCAGCTTGTACAGAATCTGATACAGTATCATAGTTTCCTCGGTATCCAGGTTCAGATCTTTTTTGAACTCTGCCGGAATGCCTAACGCCAGTTCTTTTAACTGATCGCCTTTTTCGGTAATAGTCACTTCCAGATTACGTTCATCCTCCGCGCAGCGCTTACGGGTTAACAGTCCATTGCCTTCCATTTTCTTTAACAATGGTGTCAGTGTTCCTGAATCCAGATGCAGTCGCTGTCCAAGTTCCTTGGTGGTTAATACTTTCCGTTCCCACAGCACCAGCATAACAATATACTGGGTATATGTTAAATCCAGCTGATCCAGATGCGGTTTGTACTGCTTTACAACCTCACGGGCTGCTGCATACAGCGGAAAGCAAATCTGATTCTCCAGTTTCAGTGCGTCGTACTTCTGCTCTTCCATATCATTCCCCCCAATTAACGCCACTGCCGTTTCAATCGTAATCGAGCTAATTTGAAATGACAAAATTAAAACGACCACAATTAAGTAATTAGCTATGTTTTACTTATAGTAGCTATATTGATATAGTTATAGCACACTTTAAACTAGGAATCAACCCTGATTTTCCGATATTTACAGGGAACTGCCGAAATCATGGAAATTTTGTACCATAACCCATGTTCTTTTGGTTAAAATGGCTCAAACGCAAATAAACCCCTGTAAAACGCATAAACATGAATTTTACAGGGGTTGGCTCTTATATTTTATTTTAAGCCGTTACAGGCCATTCTCGAAAGCCGTTTTTCGCTGGTTTCAAGAATACAGGTATTATTTTTCTATTTCCGGCGAAATCAGCTTATACAGAGTCGGTGCAAACTGGAATTCGTCCATAATACGATGCACTTCGTCCAGTTTTGCTTTTTTATGCTTCTCCGGTGTGTTCTGGCGACGAATGGCACGAATCAGAATATTCTTTGGAGTGTGTGCAAAATCGATAAACTCCAGGAGCTGTGTTTTGTAGCCGCTGTATTCCAGCAGATTGCCGCGGATGGCATCGGTCGCCAGTGCCGCAAAGCGTTCCTGAATGATACCGTAGTTGCTCAAAATCGAAAGTGACTGGGCTTTCATCTGGTGATTCAGCTCATGCTGGCAGCATGGAACCGAGAAGATCATTTTTGCATTCCACTGAATCGCATTATAAAGTGCAAAGTCTGTAGCTGTATCGCAGGCATGCAGCGTAATTACCATGTCTACATCAAACGGCGCTTTGTAGCCGTTGATATCACCCATCTCAAAACGCAGTCCGGTATAACCGTATTTTTCAGCCGCTGCATTGCAGTTTACAATTACGTCTTCTTTTAAATCAAGGCCGATGATTTCTGCATCGATACCGCGGATTTCCGTCAGGTAATAATACAGAATGAAGGTCAGATAGCTTTTGCCGCAGCCGAAATCAATAACATGCAGCGTTTTTACGTCTA
>JAFOFM010000063.1 GCA_017387265.1 Peptococcaceae bacterium
AACAGGTTGGTGAATCCAAAATCAAGTCTGCTGAAGAAGAAGCAGCACGCATTATGGAGGAAGCCACCAGAAATACCGATGCTATCCGCAAAGAAGCTATGCTGGAAGCAAAGGATGAAGCTTACCGGATTCGTAACGAAGCTGAACAGGAAGTAAAAGAACGCCGTGCTGAACTGCAGCGTTCCGAAAAACGCCTGATTCAGAAAGAAGAATCTATGGACCGTAAGTATGAAGCTCTGGAACAGAAAGAGCACAACATGCAGAAAACAGAAGCGCAGATTGAAAAAATCAAAGCCAACGTGGAAGCGCTGCATGCAAAACAGGAAGCTGAACTGGAACGTCTGGCCGGGTTAACCTCGGAAGAGGCAAGAGAACAGCTTCTGAACAAAGTGGAAGAAGAAATTTCCCATGAAACTGCAATTATGATTAAAGACATGGAGGCAGCTGCAAAAGAAACTGCTGACAAAAAAGCAAGAGAAATTATCTCTCTGGCAATTCAGCGCTGTGCGGCTGACCATGTTGCAGAAACTACCGTATCGGTTGTTGCACTTCCAAACGATGAAATGAAAGGTCGTATCATCGGTCGTGAAGGCCGCAATATCCGTACTCTGGAAACTCTGACCGGTATCGATTTAATCATCGATGATACACCGGAAGCAGTTATCCTGTCCGGGTTTGACCCAATCCGCCGTGACATTGCACGTGTGGCTCTGGAAAAACTGATTGTGGACGGCCGTATCCATCCGGCTCGCATTGAAGAGATGGTAGAACGTGCGCAGAAAGAAATTGATCAGAAAATCCGTGAGGAAGGGGAACGCGCAACCTTTGATACAGGTGTGCATGGCCTTCATCCGGAAATTATCAAACTGCTGGGTCGTTTACGCTACAGAACCAGCTATGGTCAGAATGTGCTGAATCACTCTATCGAGGTTGCCCATCTGGCTGGTATGATGGCTGCGGAAATGGGTGTGGATGTACAGCTGGCAAAACGTGCCGGTCTGCTGCATGACCTGGGCAAAGCCGTTGACCACGAAGTAGAAGGTCCTCATATTTCCATCGGTGCTGACCTGGCAAAACGTTACCGTGAATCTAAAGCGGTTATCAATGCCATTGAAGCACATCATGGCGATGTAGACCCTCAGAGTGTTGAAGCTGTATTAGTGGCTGCAGCCGATGCCGTATCGGCCGCTCGTCCTGGTGCACGTCGCGAAACTCTGGAATCCTACCTGAAACGTCTGGCTCAGTTAGAAGAAATCGCTAACGAATTTGACGGCGTTGATAAATCCTTCGCAATTCAGGCAGGTCGTGAAATCCGTATTGTTGTAAAACCGGATAAAGTAGATGACGCTGGTGCAGTAAAACTGTCCCGTGACATTGTAAAACGCATTGAAAAAGAACTGGAATATCCAGGTCAGATTAAAGTAGTAGTGGTACGTGAAACCCGTTCCGTAGACTACGCAAAATAAGATATAAAAGCAGAACTATACCCGCCATCGGAATTTCCGACGGCGGGTTTTTGCTGGTTTTCATTGACGAAAAACGCTCTTTACGCTAGAATGAAACTGTAATATGGCAGGATATCCTGCTATAGCCATATAATCATTTCACCGGGAGAGGCAAATGATTAACTGGTGAAATACCCGTTCCGACTGGACATCGGAACGGGTATTTTTTTATGCTGATTTGTGGACTAATAAAGCGGTAAAGGAAAATTCCCATTCACAATATTTTGCATAAACGCTGCTGTTTCCGGTAATCCTAATTCAAAAACAGTTATGGAGGGTGATTGGGATGGTCGGGGCATGGACAATTTTTCTGCAGACGGTATTATCGTTTGTGGTGCTGCTTGTTTTAACTCGGATACTTGGAAAACAGCAGGTAAGCCAGCTGACGTTTTATGAGTATTTAAACGGGATTACCTTTGGTTCTATTGCAGCTAATATGGCTACCATTGAATTAGAAAAGGTTCCGGATCATATTATCGGGCTGATTACATACGGGATTTTGACGCTTGCTGTCTCGTGGCTTGCGGTAAAAAATCGTAAATTTCGAAAACTGGTAGCCGGAGAACCGGTTATTGTGATTCAGAACGGGCATATTTTAGAGAGCAATATGCGAAAAATGAATCTGGATCTGGATGAGTTAACAACGATGCTGCGAAGCCAGGGTGTATTTGATTATAAAGAGCTGGAACTGGGCATTGTGGAGCAGTCTGGAGAACTGAGTGTTCTGAAAAAACCGGAGTATCAGGAGGTTACGCAGGGGGATATGAATCTGCAGACGGTATCAAAAGGGCTGGCGGTGGAAGTAATTGTGGACGGGCAGATTATTTACGAAAATCTTCGTGCCATGGGGCTGGACGGAAAATGGCTGATGCAGAAGCTGAAAGAGGCACATATTTATCGCATTGCGGATGTGTGTTTTGCAACGGTGAACGCAAAACATGAACTGCAGTTTGATTTGTATGCGGACAATCTCCCGGGGATGATGGATATTTCGGAAGAGGATACTTCAGCCCTTTCGCTGAATCATATTCAGATAAAGCCGGATGATGAGCGGGATAACACTTTGCTTTGAATATCCGACCGCTTTCTGCATATACATGGAACAAAACCATGTACGGGAAAGGGAGCGGTTAGATGACTGAGGAGAAAACAGGCAGAATAGGTCGGCTTCTGGATATGTCAAAAGATGCGGTACTGCATCTGCCTCGGATTTCTCTGTTTGGGAATCTGCAATGCTGCGTGGAAAACCATCAGGGCGTTGTGCAGTATACGCAGGAAAAAATCGGGCTGAATGCCGGCAGATACCGGATTTACATTAAAGGCGAGGAACTGGTTATTACATCGCTTTCGGCAGATGCGATTTATGTAGAGGGCAGAATCAGGCAGGTGCAGTATGAAGTTTGACCGCTATTTAAATGGTATGGTGGAGCTGGAGACCGATGCTGTGCATACAGAAATGGTTTTGCGTCTGTTTACCGCAGAAGGTATTTCGGTTTATCATGTAAAACGGCAGACAGACCAGGTATGGTTTTGGATTCATCTGGATGATTTTTCTGCAGTCCAGCATATACTGCGGCATCATAAAATACGATTTCGTATCAGAAAACGCGAGGGGCTGCCTTTTGTAATCAGCCGGTTAAAGCGCAGAAGGGGGCTTCTGCTTGGCACCGGGCTTGGATTTGCCATGCTGTATCTTTTGTTATCCTTTATCTGGGGGTATGATGTCAGTGGAAATCAGCAGTACAGTGATGAACATCTGATTGCGCTGGTGCAGGAGTATGGTGTGATTCCCGGTTCTCGCAGCGATAAATTTGATTATGATGCGCTGGCAAAAGAAATTGTGCAGGATCATCCGGAATTCACATGGGTACAGATAAAACCGGATGGCACCACGCTTCATATCACGGTAAAAGAGCGGCTGCCGGATACCGCAGAGAGGCAGAAAACAGGCAGTCTGGTTGCGAAAACGAGCGGACGCATTACAGAATTGTTAGTATTTCGCGGCACAGCCTGTGTAAAACAGGGTGACTGGGTAAGCAAAGGGCAGCTTTTAGTAGGAGGCTGGGATTATCCGGATCGTCAGCGATCCATAAACGGCACCTTTGAACC
>JAFOFM010000064.1 GCA_017387265.1 Peptococcaceae bacterium
ATCAGGAAAAACAGAAACGGGAAGAGCTGCAGAAACTGACCGAAGAATGGAAAAGTCAGACCAGTGCAAAAACAAAAATCGTAACCGAAGAAGAAATTGCGGTAATCGTATCGAACTGGACCGGCGTGCCGGTTACAAAACTGCAGGAAGAAGATACCCAGCGTCTGCTTCGTATGGAAGAAATTTTGCATCAGCGTGTTATTGGGCAGGATGAGGCGGTGAAAGCTGTGTCTCGTGCGGTGCGCAGAGCCCAGTCCGGCTTGAAAAATCCAAAACGTCCGATTGGTTCATTCCTGTTTTTGGGACCAACAGGTGTTGGCAAAACAGAATTAGCTCGTGCACTGGCGGAAGTATTATTTGATAATGAAGATGCCATTGTACGTATTGATATGTCTGAATACATGGAGAAACATTCGGTATCTCGTCTGGTGGGCGCACCTCCGGGATATGTAGGCCACGAAGAAGGCGGTCAGCTGACAGAGGCTGTACGTCGTAAACCGTACTCGATTGTATTACTGGATGAAATTGAAAAAGCCCATCCGGATGTGTTTAATATTCTGCTTCAGGTGCTGGATGACGGACGCTTAACCGACAGCCAGGGTCGTACTGTGGATTTCAAAAACACTGTAATTATTATGACCTCTAATGTAGGTGCGGGTAATATCAAAACGACCGGTACGTTGGGTTTTGCAGCTGACAACGCTAAAGCAGAAGAACAGGCTGTGTATGATAAAATGAAGGCTCGTGTTATGGATGCGCTGAAAGCAACTTTTCGTCCGGAATTTCTGAATCGTGTGGATGAAACGATTGTATTCCATGCACTGGAGAAAGAACATATTCTGGCTATTGTGGATCTGATGATGAAAGAATTACGCAAACGCCTGCAGGAGCAGGGAATCGGCATGGAGGTATCGGTGGAGGCAAAAGAAAAACTTGTGGCGGAAGGTTATGATCCGGCTTATGGTGCAAGACCATTGCGCAGAGCGATTCAGCGCATGATTGAGGATCCGCTGGCGGAAGATCTGCTGAGAGGCAGATATAAAGAAGGCGATATTGTAAAAGTTGATATTGTCCAGGATTGTATTACATTGTTGAATGGTGAAACAAAACCTGCAGAAGAATAAAGCGGAAGCGTAAAAAAGAAACAGGCCTGTAAACGCGGTATCTTTAAACCGGATTATAAAATCTGGACTAGAGGATGTGCGAAATACAGGCCTGTTTTCTTATTTAAGGATGCTATGTTTGTGGGCAGTCGTCTGCTGCTGACAATTTATATAATCTGGGTAAAAGTCATTTTCTTATGTCGGTATTTTTGTTATAATATATTATTAAAGTGTTTCTAAGAAAACTCTTTGGTGAACTAGAAGTACGAATAATGGAGTTGTTTTTCTGTTATGATTAAAGAAAATCAGAAGTATCTGAATAGAGTGCAGATTACACTGGATTTGAGTCTGGTAGCTTTTTCGATGGCATTATCTTACTGGTGTCGATTTGTGCTTCTGGATGGTGCAAAAGCATTAACACAATTGCAAATGGCAGAGATTACTGCTGTTTCTATAGTGCTGTACGGTTTTATTTACTCTCGTACGGGTTTGTATCTGCCGAAACGGAAAGACACACTCTTTAAAGAAATTATGGAAATCTTCCGTGCAAATAGCATCGGAATTATTCTCTTGATGGTGGGTTTATTCTTTTTTAAAGTGGTAGATTTTTCTCGAGGTCAGCTGATTTTGTTTTTTGTGCTGAACATCGTTTTTATGTTGCTGGAGCGCCTGCTGGTTCGATTTGTACTGCGTTATTTTCGCAGACAAGGCTATAATCTACGCCATTGTCTGGTGATTGGAGCTAATGAAATCAGTGATGATTTTATTGATCGCGTAAAGAAAAACAGACACTGGGGTTATCAGATTGACGGGGTTCTGGATAACTGGCTGATGCCGGGTGATGAATATCGGGGTTATCCGGTGATGGGGGGCATCAGTAAACTGGTAGAAACGCTGCTTTCTCAGCATTTTGATTTGGTTGTCATTGCGCTGACATCTGCAGATGCAGACGATCTGGGTTATATACTTGCCCAGTGTGAAAAAGCGGGGATTAAAACGAATATTATCCCGTATTATTACAAATATGTGCCGACTCAGCCGTATATGGATGATCTGGATGGTTTGTCTGTTATTGATACGCGTCGTGTTCCTTTGGACAACTGGTTTAAAAGCGGTTTAAAGCGCGTGTTTGATATAGTGTTTGCTTCTGTGGCTATTTTGCTTACTGCTCCAATTATGCTGTTTTCGGTATTAATGATAAAATTAACCTCTCCGGGACCTGTAATTTTTCATCAGGAACGAGTGGGCCTGGATCGTAAAAATTTTATGATGTATAAATTCCGTTCGATGCATGTGCAAAAGGATGAAGAAGAACGGGAACAATGGACCACAAAGGACGATCCCCGAAAAACAAAATGGGGTGCGTTTATGCGAAAAACCAGCATTGATGAGTTGCCACAGTTTTTTAATGTTCTGAAAGGTGACATGTCAGTGGTAGGACCGCGACCGGAGCGTCCGTTCTTTGTAGAGAAGTTCCGTGAAGAGGTTCCTCGTTACATGATTAAGCATCAGGTTCGGCCTGGTATTACTGGCTGGGCACAGGTGAATGGACTGCGCGGGGATACATCTATTGAGAAACGCATTGAACATGATTTGTATTATATTGAAAACTGGACCTTTGCTTTTGACTTGCGAATTGTTTTCTTGACAGTGTTTAAAGGGTTTGTTAATAAAAATGCGTACTAATGAGGGGTGCTTAAATTATGAACAATATGGAATATCGTGTCCGCTATCGCCAGTGGCTGGATTATGAGGCGCTGGAGCCAGATATGAGGGCGGAACTGGAAGCAATCAAAGATAATGAAGAAGAAATTCGTGAGCGTTTTTGTCAGGAACTGACCTTTGGAACTGCGGGACTGCGCGGCATCATGGGGGTCGGTTCGAATCGTATGAATGTGTACACGGTGCAGAGGGCAACATCGGGGCTGGCGTTATATCTGCTGTCTACATATGGACGGGATGCAATGCAGC